>NZ_LGSU01000147.1 GCF_002260545.1 Hydrocoleum sp. CS-953
ATTTCACTATTTTCCTAAATCTAATAATTTTCTATTTTAACTAATTTTTTGATTCATTTATGATGAGTTTCTATTTTGCCATTCAGATAAAGCTACATCAACTAAAGCATCTATGGATTTAGATTTAATAGATTTTCCTGTCATTATTTCATACATTTGTAGATATCCTTCAATATTATCGTATTCTGTTTTTCCTTGATAACTATACTGACTCGGAATTTTGTATCCTAAAGCTATCTTCCAATCATCAGTTAAAATTGAAATTTTAATGCTTTTTAGATCGTTATATTGGTTGCGCATATATTTTCGTAATGATTGAAAATACCGATATGGTAAATATAAAAACATTTTTAAACCAGAAGCACCTTTTAGAAACTGAAATCCTCCTAAAAGTTTGTGTGCTGGTTTGCAAAGTTCACCGTCTTTCTTTTTTTGACCGTAAGTAATAGTAACATTCGTGCTTTTTTCCCCAATAGATTTGTCAAATATCAGAATTTTTTCTCTGAGCTTCAAGACAATATCTTGTGTATCAATAGTTTCATTTTCTAACATTCTTAAAAGTGATTTATGTGGTTCAGATATAGTAATTAAATCGGGTTTGGGTTGATGGGCAAGAATGATTTTTTCTTGAGGGTAAGGAATCTGAATTTTTGAGAATAAATTTCCTTCTGTAGTCTTGAGGATAAAGTTAAGCTGGTTTGCCGATTGAAAAATTTCAAATATAATAAATTCAAACAAAAGCTGATGATGTTTTCTATCAATGAAATTATGTCTATGAAAAGAAGGAGCGATCGCTATTAAACGAACTTGCTTTTGATAGTCTATATCTGTAGCAAATGGTTTTTCATTGTACAGATTATCATAGTAACGAGTAAGCTGTTGAACTACATAACGGTCTTCAATATTTTTCAATTCTATTATTGCTAGTTGTCGTTCTTCAGATGTTGCTAAAATATCTGATTTTTCTGCATTAATAGGATATTGACGCTTTAGGGGTTTTAAGTTGAATAGAATCTGCAGATTTTCCCAAACAAAATTTTCTAAATCTTCCTCACTTTCAAATTCCCATTTATCTTGTGTTTTTTTGAGCATAATTTTGAATTTTTCCAAATCTATCTAAATTTACTGTCGTTTATGCCATTCTTCTAAAGCTATATCGACTAGAACATCTAAAGAATTAGAAGTAACTATTTTTCCAGTTAATTTTTCATAGAGTTTTAAATACTGTTCAGTATCCCAGTATGTTCCACCCCGCCAAGGTTCTTTATAACGACTAGGAAGAATAATTTTAGGCACAGTCAGCCAATCATCAGTTTTGATTAAAACCTTGAGTATTCTTTGACTCAAATCATCCTTTAGAAAAGGCAAATAAAGAAATAAATTGATATTAGTAATTATTTTATAATAAGAATATTCTGGTTCAGCCAAAGGTCTGTCAAATAAATCAGTTGTTTTTACAATAACCTTGATTTCGGGGTCATTCAAGTCGTTATGGTTTATAAAACTATTGTGTGTTTCTCGATAAAATTCTGCACAACGAGTCTCAGGATTTTTACAAATGGATGTTCCTCTTTTTCTGCCATAAGCAATAGTAACTGCTGTAGTTTTTTCTCCTATTCGTTTATCATATTTGAGGATTTTTTTTCTTAGATTAAGAATAATACCCTGTTTTTCAAACCCATCTTTTTCTAGCATATCCAAAAGTGCTTTTGGAGGGCGTGGTAAAGTTACATTAGGTATTTTTTCAGGATTAATTACATATTCTTCAGAAAGAGGAATTTTTAACTTAACCAATATCTGACCATCAATATTTTTCAAATAGAAATAAATTTGATTTCCTTCTTGAACAATCTCAAATAACCAAAACTCTAAATTCAGCTTGCTATATTTTAAATCAATGAAATTATGTCTGTGAAAAGAAGGAGCGATCGCTACTAACCGCACCAACTTTTGATAATCTACTTTCTGGGAAAAAGGCTTTTCTGTTAAGACATTTTCATAATATCGAGTAAGCTGCTGCACAACATAACGGTCTTCAATATTTTTCAATTCTAATATTGTTAATTGCCGTACTTCTGATATTCCTAAAATATCGCACCATTCCCCCATGACAATATGTTGACGTTTCAGAGGTTCTAAATTAAATAGATCGGGCAAATTTTCCCAGACAAAATCTTCTAAAGCTGCCTCACTTTCAAATTCCCATTTATCTGCTATTTTTTTTAACATTGGGTTATATCATGTTCGGTTGAATACTTATAAATAATTACCAAGGAG
>NZ_LGSU01001470.1 GCF_002260545.1 Hydrocoleum sp. CS-953
CCCACCCCTAACCTCTCCCAGGAGGGGAAGTCAGGAGTCGTACGGGCGAATGGCCATTCGCCCGTACAGGAGAAATGGGAATTATACAGTAGGTAGTTAGAAAAATAGTCCCTTAATTTTTCTGCCTCGCCTTACCCCAATATACTCACTTTTTCAGATATATCAACTGAAAAGCTTGTAGTTTTTCCAGACATAAAATGGCTAAAACCTTTATATGTCAATGCTTTGATATTTAATCAGCAAACCCTAAGATAATGACGAAGGTATTAGGAGTCAGGAGTCATAAGTCAGGATAATGGGGGAAGTTAGATGGAGATAGAATAGTCTCTCAATTTTTCTGGCTTTGCCTGCCCAAAATTCTCATATTTTTAGCTTCAGGCTCTAAAAACCTTACACTTTCTTTTCCCGCACAAAAGGATAAGCTTTCATATAAGCTATTTAGGATTTATTTCATTTTCTGAAGCTCCTGAAAAAAAATTGCGCATCAGAATTTTCGGCTGCATTCTCACAAAAATTATGATACTATAAATGTTAAATGGGGTTTTTCGTATACATATATGACTTTTTATTCAACTAAAATTATTTGCTAAGAGACAATCAAAACATTCAGGAAATTTTCTTTTTATATAGCGCTGTGCTCCGGCAACAGGCACTATTGCAACAGGCAACAGGGGAAATAAATTGCCGATAATATAAGACTTCTAGCTCTTTTGCCCCTACTACAATTTGTAAATATACCAGCGCTCATTGCTATAATTATTGGGTAGTGCATCAGCAAAGTGTGGGATAAGTCGCGTATGGCTCGCTAATATAATCTCAAAGCACTGATATATAAAGGTTAAGCGCCCAGANGTCGCGTATGGCTCGCTAATATAATCTCAAAGCACTGATATATAAAGGTTAAGCGCCCAGATGGTCGCCAAGGGGGTGCCAATTTTTTAGCCTTTGAGACTAAAAAGTTAGGACGACTGGCAGAATTGCACAAAAAGATACACCCTACAATTACAATTATTCCTGCAAATGTTCGGACGTCTTCCCACCCTTCCCACACTTCCCACACTTCCCACACTCCCCACACTCCCCACACTCCCCACACTTCCTTGACGCACTACCAATTATTGCTCTGCTGATTAAATATTAAAGCATTTACAGAGAAAGGTTTTAGCCTTTTTATGTCTGGAAAAATTACCTAGTTTTCAGCTCTTTATGCTCAAAAAGGAGCGCATTTTGGGGAAAAGATGAGCAAAAAAAAATACTCCCCAACTCCTCCGCTCTCCTAAAAATCCTTACTTTTGCCTGATCAAATCTTTCCATCTACACCTCCGTCCTAGTGGAAAATCACAAACATTGTCATTTTATGAAGCTTAAAGCCAAAAAAGAAAAAATAGTAAATATAGTTTCTCAGCTCAGAGTGAATGTTGTAGAAAGGAAAATAGACATATAAACAGGATTTGCAGAAAAAGTACAAGTGGTAAGGTTAGAAGCCAGAATCCAGAATCTAGAAGTCAGGAGGAATGGGAATTATAGAAGAGGCAGTCAGAAAAATCGCCCCTTGATTTTCTTCCCCTATCTTGCCCAAAATCCTAAGTTTTTAAACCTGAACTACCTAAAAGCTGGTAGTTTATTAGTACCTAAAATTGCTCAAACCTTTATCGGTCGATGCTTTTATATTTAATCAGCTAACCCTAACTATACCAAAATCTATATTACCAAACCCAGTCTTGAATATTTCCGTTCTCAAATTCCTCCCTAAACATTTTCTTAGCCTCACATTATTACCAAAAACACAAAACAAAATAATAACAAACCAAGAAACCCTATTCTTTATTAATATGGGCGGTACTGGATTTGAACCAGTGGCATCCTGCTTGTAAGGCAGGCGCTCTACCGCTGAGCTAACCGCCCAACTTTTATTAATATAACACATATTCTTAAATATGCAAGTAAAAAAATCTTCCTTTATCTGCTAAGTTTGATAAATATAAGTTATATATTTTTTGGCCTACATTAAATCTCCTATGCCTAGTGGTAGTACCCATGACCGGATAACCTTGTGGAGTTTGCCCATTGTAACAGGGTTAAGCTTTGGGTTGATTCATAGTACCCACTTAACCTTATTTGTGTCTGGGGGGTTTTTATTTAGTGGCCTAATGTTTGGCCCAGACCTGGATATCAATTCTCGACAATTTCAACGTTGGGGTTGGTTTAAGTGGCTTTGGCGGCCCTACCAAACCAGTCTTAACCATCGCTCCTTTTTATCTCATGGACCGATAATTGGTACTGCACTACGGCTACTATACTTGTTAACTTTATTGTCAGTTTTGGTAGTTTTGGGTTTAATGATAGATGAATTACTAAACACAGAAGGGAGGACTTTAGGATTTGTTGCAAGTTTGTGGCGATCGCTTTCCGAACATTATCAAGAAGTAATTGCTCTGTTGGTAGGTATAGAACTCGGTGCAATGAGTCATTCCCTGAGTGATTGGAGTAGTTCTGCTTACAAACGTTTTCAAACTAAAGGTTTATCTAGCTTACTCCCTCAAATCAAACTTCAAAGACGACAACGTAAGTCCACTCATAAATCTAGTTCCTCAAAAGTTGTTGCTTCAGGTAGTCGTCATCGCAGTAAAAAATAAAAGAAAATATCAACATTTTGATCGAGGTCATTTCAGTTATAGCGCTACGCGAAGCGGGAATAGGGAATAGGGAATAGGGAATAGTAGACTAATAAAGGGTTTTAGGATTTAGAAATGTCAAGAGCCTTAATGCGTAGCACTATNGGAATAGGGAATAGGGAATAGTAGACTAATAAAGGGTTTTAGGATTTAGAAATGTCAAGAGCCTTAATGCGTAGCACTATATCAGTTATAGTCATTTCAAATAAGGATGAAACACTTTTTTTCCCTAAAACCCTTTCAAGGAAAGAAAAATTTGTCCCAGTCTTATTCAGAATGACTATATCAGTGAGCCTTAGACTAAACTCGGAGGCTTTAAATAGTGAGTTAAATATTTTTTTCATCCCCTTAAAAAGGGAGGCTTTTGACCTTATTTTTTGGTAAACATTAAAGTTTAGGGAAGGTTCTTCTTTCTCAAGAGAATATTTTTTAAATTTTCCCCTACTCCCTACTCCCTAAATTTTTTAACTTCCCTTCGGGGAAGTCAAAGCTCTCCGGTAAGGGAGCGTCATAAAGGAAAGCCAGGGCCAAGATTCGGATACCTTCATAAGCTGTTCATATGCCGCAAGACATGCTAGGTACATTTTGTTAGTATCAATGTCAACACAGGGGTCCGACATCACCTCTGTCACGCGCAGCGGTCAGGGTTTCCCAGACTGAAGAATTTCGCGTTTTCCCGTAAGGGCAACGTCGGGAGTATGTCAAATAAAAGCGACTTTGTTGTATGAAAGTATATAGCTGTCGCACTTGCTCGGCATATGTACAATAATAAAGTGCAGAAACTGCTCTAACTATTGGACAATAGATGAATAGAACATCAATGTTGATATGGGAAAAGGCTGAAACTTTTGCCAGTAAAGGCTTTGATGTTTAATTTGCTAGCCCTTACTATTGGACAATAGATGAATAGAACATCAATAATTGCGAAAGAGAGAGATATAGCTGTGGAATGGATGCTCTATCGGTACTTTCATGCAACAAAGCCAATAAAAGCTCAACATTTTGATCGAGGTAAACATTAAAGTTTAGGGAACGTTCTTCTTTACTCAAGAGAATATTTTTTAAATTTTCCCCTACTCTCTACTCCCTACTCCCTACTCCATTCAATATTAATAATCATAAGGATTTTTAGGCTTAGGAATTGATTCTATTTCCATGGGCAAAATTGTTAATTTACGTTGACCTCTCAACTCCTCAGTAATCATTTCTCCTTTTACTATCAACCAACTATCTTGAGGATATTTACTCCGACTTCTACCTTCTGGTAATTTAACTGGTAATCCTACTGGATAAGCATCAGCAGCACAGCAAGTCAGAATAAATCTAGATATCCAGAAATATTGCTCAGATAATCCATGGGGATAAATTACAAAACCAGTTACTTCAACTTTTTGACCATTATAAGCATCTGGTTCTGGATAAACATTTAAAGTCCTAATCCATNTATTTACTCCGACTTCTACCTTCTGGTAATTTAACTGGTAATCCTACTGGATAAGCATCAGCAGCACAGCAAGTCAGAATAAATCTAGATATCCAGAAATATTGCTCAGATAATCCATGGGGATAAATTACAAAACCAGTTACTTCAACTTTTTGACCATTATAAGCATCTGGTTCTGGATAAACATTTAAAGTCCTAATCCATTCAATTAGCGATCGCTCTTCTGGTTTAGTTGCAGTCCGAAATTCTTGAGGTTGAGTTCTAGTTACTGGTAAAGATTCTGTTAAGCCTCTTTGTAATGCAGTTTGACTAGCAAAAACTTGAGGAGTAATTGTTAAAGCTAGTAGAGCAGATATTAATAGTAAACCACTACTCCAACCAGGAGGAAATAAGTTAATATGTTGTTGATTTTCAATTATACTAAATTCTTGTTTTAATTTACTGGGGAGTCTTTGTTTTTTGCTAATATTCCATAACTCCCATATTTTGCATCCACCTAATATTAATAAAGTGATTCCAGCGCCAAGAGTTAAACCAAAATAACGGGGATGAATCAATATATATAACTTTCCTGTCAGCCAATAGTTTATCAACAAAAAACCCCAAGCCAAAATTGCTGTCGCATCCAACCAAGGTTCATATCGTTTAAGTAGAGAAAATAATGATTTTTCAGCCTTCATATCAAAAATTATTTCTGTAAATGATGAGATAATACCGATTTGATAAATGTTTTTTACAAATAGCTATAGGGATTTTTAGGGGTCGGGAGTCAGGAGTTATAATGAATTTTTCAATGCCATTTTTAGGTTGTAAATCATCTTTTTTGTTAACAAGGTATCTGTAAGATAAATCTAAATAAACACTGGAAATATTTAGTATTTAGTGGGTTAAGGCGGCTAGGAAATATTATTTGATTTTGTGAGATTATTTCCGCCTCACCCTCCCCACTCTACATCAAGACTTAATATTTTATTTATAGATACCCTCTAAGAGACTTTTTTTCAAACAAGTATTAAGAGAGCTTAGAGTGACTGAAATCTCAAATAGGTAAGACTTCAAAAGATTAAAATCTGGTAAATACCAGAGGTGGAAAGGTAAATATATTCCTAGATTTTTAAGTGACAAAGAGTTGTCTTGATTTCTTCCTTCCTCCATGGCTGTTCCCAGTTAAGTTTTCATAGTTAATTGTTCCCTATCTCCTGCTTATATTTCCTGATATATTCAATCTCTAAATAGACATTTTCTATAAAATATTTTTATCTACCTTACTATTCGTAACATTATTTTTTCAAGATAGCATAGTAATCAAGAATTATTTATGAGATATTTAAGAACAATTAAGATAGATGACAATCATTTTATATTCTGAATTATGACTCCTAATTACCACTAAAATATTACAACTAAAATATGATTGCTATATAATTCAACTTAAATATAAGTTCACAAGTAAAGCCATAATAAATGTTAACTGTGCTGCCAATATCATTAAATAAATCACAGCTCGTGAGCGAAAAAATGATAGTAATAAACCGACAGCTTTAATATCAATCATCGGTCCAAAAACTAAAAAAGCTAATAGAGAACCACTGGTAAAAGTTGCAGCAAATGACAAAGCAAAAAAAGCATCTACAGTCGAACAAATAGAAACTACTGCTGCTAAAGCTAGCATAGCAATAATTGAAGTAACTGGACCTTGACCAAGATTCAGAATAAGTTCACGGGGAGCAGCAACTTGAATTATCGCAGCGATCGCACTCCCAATTACTAATACTCCTCCCAACTCCCTTAATTCCTGCACCATACTATTCAATAAAGACAAAAGTCGCTGTTTATCGGGAACAAAGAAGAGAGATGTCCAACCCAGACCTTTATTAGTAGTTGTTTGACTGCCAATTCCCAGAGACTGACCTTGAGCAACAGGTGTCGTCATTGCTCCTGGGAAAAGTCCCATAGACTCTAGGGGGACAGATGTAGTAGATTGACCTAAAAAAAATGTTCCTGACTGTAGAAGGGGAGAAGTCTTCAACTGTTGAGAAACTGGCTGTTGAGGTCTAGGTAATAAACGAGCAGTTGTAGGTTGCAGAATTTGTCGTATATCCTTCTGTACACTAAATATCCAACCAATAATTGTTGCTATAACTAGAGAAAATACTACTCGCAAAACAACAATTTCTGGTTGGTCTCTAAATGCGGTCCAAGTTGCCCAGATAACTATGGGATTAATTGTTGGAGCTGCCAATAAAAATCCAATTGCTACTGATGTTGGTACACCTTGTATCAATAAACGTCGAGCAACTGGAACGTTACCACATTCACAGACTGGGAACAAAAAACCAACTAAGCTACCTACAAATGCTCCTAAAAGGGGATTTTGAGGCAGATATGTAATTAATTTTCGTTCATCAATAAACCATTGTAATATTCCGGAAAAAATCACCCCTAACAGCAAAAATGGCATTGCTTCTACCAATAAACTGAGAAAGAGGGTGAAAGAATTATTCAACTGATTAGTCAGTGTTGATGCCATCTTTAAATTTACTTTTTAATGTTATTTACATTTATAATTGTTAGACGATATACATCATCTAGTTAGCCATCTATTTAAGTTACACTGTTAGAGACTGTTTGTAAAATAAGTATTAATAAAAAAGTTTCACAACTCAATCAACTAGCTTGAATAAGGTAAGGGATTGAAATAACTCTACAGAGGGAGGAGGTATGACTATTCATAGTCAATCAGTTAGTTGTGAAGTTCCTGATAACAAATAATTGTTTTTTTACCTCCATACCTCCATACCTATTTCCAGTTAAGTGTTCCCTATCTTCTTTTTTTATATTGCCTGATACATTCAACTTCTTAGTATATAATAAGATTATTAAATTACTTAGAATCAGATAATTTTCTTATTTAGCTAGATACTATTTCTCTAGGCACACAAAACATTTAAAATTTATGTTGAATATATCTTCCTCTGAGTTATTAATTTCGACAATTCCTGACAATTGTCTGTCAACAACATTTCAGGAGTCAACTGTACGGGATTTGTCTCTATATGATTTTCAAGTTGATAATAATCAAGTAGGAGAAATAGCTGCTTTGAGGCTAGAAAGTGAACCAAGATTGCCAGGGGTTATTTTAATGGAGGAGGAGCAGCTCTCAGGAATGATTTCCCGACGGCGATTTTTGGAGTATTTGAGTCGCCCTTTTGGCAGAGAATTATTTCTGAAAAGGTCTATCAAAACTTTGTATCAATTTGCTTATACGGATTTTTTAGTTCTCCCTGCAAATACTACAATTGTGGAGGCTAGTAGTAGAGCTTTGCAGAGAAAAACTGATATCGCATACGAACCAATTGTTGTTGAAATTGAACCCAATGTTTATAGACTTTTAGATGTTCATCATCTGCTTGTGGCTCAATCTCAGATTCATCAATTGGCAAATAATTTACTCCAGGAGCTTTATCTAAAGTTGGAAACAGCTCATAAAGAGTTGGAGCTTCAGGCTTCTTTAGATGCTTTAACTCAAGTTGCTAATCGTAGAAAATTTGACCAATATCTAGCTGAACAATGGTTCCAAATGTCTAAAGAAGAACAATCTATATCAATAATTATGGCAGATATTGATTGTTTTAAAGGTTATAATGACACTTACGGTCATCAAGCTGGAGATCGGTGTCTGAAACAAGTTGCTTTGGCAATAAATCAAACTGTTCAAATGATAACTAAGGCAAATAATGAAAATTTAGTTGCTCGTTATGGAGGTGAAGAATTTGCTATAGTTTTACCTAAAATAAATGCTACTGAAGCTATTTATATTGCTGAAAAAATTCGCCTTCATATTAAATCATTAAATATTATTCATCAAGCTTCTTCTTGTGCCTCAAAAATTGTTACTTTAAGTTTAGGAGTTGCTACTATTATACCTCAATTGGGTAGCTCTATAGAAAAGTTAATTGCTCAAGCAGATCAAACTCTTTATCAAGCTAAAACAACAGGTCGCGATCGTGTTATTTATAGTTAATAAAAAGTTTCGCATTAAGTAAAAAAAATAGTTTTAATTATCAAAAAAACTTCCGTTTCTGTTAATTATATAGAATCCGAGTAATTAGTTATCGTATTGCAGAGGAGTCAGGAGTCAGGAGTCGTAGGGGCGATTTCGTTTCCTGCGGAATGCTGCGCAAACCGAATGCTGTCGCAAACGCGTTTTGCTGGCGCACAACTATCCTAGGTCATGCTCCGCAAACGCACTTCGGCTGTCGCCGACATGGAAAGCGGAGCATTCCGTCAGGAAANTTTTGCTGGCGCACAACTATCCTAGGTCATGCTCCGCAAACGCACTTCGGCTGTCGCCGACATGGAAAGCGGAGCATTCCGTCAGGAAATGCGGAGCATGACAAACGGAAATCGCCTGTACAGGAGTTAGGAGAAATATTGGATTTGAACTATTAAATTATATAATTCATATTCAATAGAAAACTTTGCTTAATGAAGAAGTAATTTTGCAATTACTGTATAACCGGATTTTATATTACTTAATATATAGCAAACCGGGCATAGGTTGCGACAAATTAAAAAGTAAATAAAAAAGTTGAAACTTTTACCTGTTGCCTGTTCCCTAAAAAGCAGTAAAATTTTTGCCACGAATAATATCAAATTCGGTAGTATCGGTGTAAAAAAAAGCGTAGAAACCGAGTTTATATAAAATGCCGACTATAACTGACATCTATATCTCATAAACCCGGTTTCTTATAATACTCCGAAGCCAACGGATTTNCCACGAATAATATCAAATTCGGTAGTATCGGTGTAAAAAAAAGCGTAGAAACCGAGTTTATATAAAATGCCGACTATAACTGACATCTATATCTCATAAACCCGGTTTCTTATAATACTCCGAAGCCAACGGATTTGAGATAAAATAGGATTGCTATATTGAAATATCATCAGTATTATTTGGGGGCATCTCAATTTTGAAGAAAGCCAAAAATTTATCGCTTTTAGGGAATAGGGAATAGGGAAAAAGTATTTTGGCAAATATGAGATGCACCCTATTATTTAGGGTAATTGAAATGTCATACCAAGCCTTCTATAATTGATAAATGCTTGACTAAATCAAAACTGCTCAGTATATAGGAAAATATTAGCTGAAAACCTTTAAAATTATGACTTTTGTAGGTGCGAATCGCGATTTGCCCCTACCACCAAAATACTACAACCGATTAGAGGATTCCCATATCTATTAGTTTTTTCTTTCTTATATCTTCCCTATTTCTTATTTCGTAAAAGTCTACAATATCTCACAACTCAAGTAATATTGCTATAGCAATCCTAAATAGGTCTTCAATAATTGATAATTGATAATTGATAATTGATAATTACCTCTGGTTAAAACCGCTCTTGATTGAAGATGAGGAAATATCCTAGCACTTTTTCCCCTATCCAAGGGGAGGCTTTAAACCAGAATTATTTAATTATTAATAATTAATAATTAATAATTCGGTAATTTTGTAATTGTGAGCAACAACAAAGCATTTTCAAATACCCAAAACTCCTGATATACAGAAAAATACTATGGCAGCAAAGGATACTTTCCATGATGCAGTAAAATCTGCTTTACAAAAGGAGGCTTGGAATATTACCCACGATCCTCTCTACATTAATTTTGCTGAAGTTGAAATTTATAGCAATGAGCGCTGGTATATTTACAAATTGTAGTAGGGGCCAAGCAGCTCAAAGTCTTATACTATCGGCAATTTCTTCCCCCTGTTGCCTGTTGCCTGTTGCCTGTTCCCGGAGCACAGCGCTATATATTGACTTGGCAGCAGAAAGACTTTTAGCAGCAGAATAAAGATGGAAAAAGAATAGCGGTTGAAATTAAAACCTTTATCAAACCTTCGGCAATTTCTGAATTATCGCTTTGCTCTTCATGCAGAAGAGCCAGAGCGAATACTATACCTCGCTATTCCTCTTGCAGCTTACGAGACCTTTAAGCTCCTGAAAAAAATTGCGCATCGAAAGATTTTCCTTTACTTCCTGACAATTTTTGTGATACTATAAAATTTAGATGGTGTTATTCGCCTATACACATGACTTTTTATTCAATCAAACTTCCTGACCTCCAATAGGCAATGAAATATTCAGGAATTTTCCCAGGAGCAATACCAAAAATATTTTCATTTTCTGAAGCTTCCGTAAATATGGATTTTCCCTCATCAAATCTTTCCATTTATCCTTCCTTCAGTGGAAAACCACCAACATTTTCATTTTATGCAGCTTCTAAAAAATTCGGCGCGTCGAAAAATCTTCCGTTGCTTCCTCAGATAAAGATAAGCTTTCAGCACTCAGCTTTTTTTCTAAATTTTGAAAATTTAGAATCTGCTGAAAAGGATGAAATATCAAAAGGGAATAGAACTCCGTTCCGCTTCGCGAACGCTCAATCCATTTCTTCTGTTTTTTCTGTTGATCAAATTTTTCCATTTATCCTTCCTCAGTGAAAAACCACCAACATTTTCATTTTATGAAGCTCCTACCTAAAAAAATCGCGCGTCAAAAGATTTTCTCTTGCTTCGTGACAATTTTTCTGATACNTATGAAGCTCCTACCTAAAAAAATCGCGCGTCAAAAGATTTTCTCTTGCTTCGTGACAATTTTTCTGATACTATAAAATTTAGCTGGTGCTACTCGCCCATACACATGACTTTTTATTCAATCAAACTTGCTTACCTCCAACAGGCAATGAAATATTCAGGCATTTTCCCAGGAACAATACCAGAAATATTTTCATTTTCTGAAGCTTCCATAAATAATTATTTTCCCTCATCAAATTTTTCCATTTATCCTTCCTCAGTGGAAACCCACCAACATTTTCATTTTATGAAGCTCCTACCTAAAAAAATCGCGCGTCAAAAGATTTTCTCTTGCTTCGTGACAATTTTTCTGATACNTATGAAGCTCCTACCTAAAAAAATCGCGCGTCAAAAGATTTTCTCTTGCTTCGTGACAATTTTTCTGATACTATAAAATTTAGCTGGTGTTACTCGCCCATACACATGACTTTTTATTCAACTAAAAATAGTAATAATTTCTCATCTTAGAGTGAATATTGTAGAAACTAAAATCAATTTAAAAAATACAGTTAGTGCTTCTGTATTTCAAGTCTTCTACTTGAACACGAGGTACTGAATAAGTCATAAGAGAAATAGAGATTTGTTAAGCTAAGATAACAAAAGTTAACACTATGTCCAATAATCTTTAACCCACAATATTAACTATGACAATTAAAGTAGGAGACAAAGCACCCGAATTTACCTTATCATCCCAAGATGGAACTAAAGTTTCTCTCTCTGACTTCCTGGGTAAGAAAAATGTTGTTGTTTACTTTTATCCTAAGGACGACACACCTGGATGTACCAAGGAAGCTTGTGCATTTAGAGACAAATATCAGGTATTTACAGATGCTGATGCTGAAGTGATTGGTATTAGTGGAGACTCGAAAAAATCTCACAAACAATTTGCGGCTAAATATAATTTACCCTTTACTCTCTTATCTGATAAGAGCAACAAAGTTAGAGAATTATATGATGTACCTGCTACACTCTGGATACTTCCAGGTAGAGTTACTTATGTCATAGATAAAGAAGGAATTATTCGTCATATCTTTGACTCTATGCTTGACTTTGATGCTCACGTTAAAGAAGCTTTAAAAACATTGAAAGCTATATCTGTTTAACTAGCCATAAGCTTTTCTGATTTTTGAGCGCTTACCGCTTATTTCAACTTTTGTTCAAGAAAACTAAAAAAATAAATGGCGTTGCTGAAATGTAATGGTCAGTAGCTGAAGGTGAAAAAGGTAAAATCGGAAAACTTATGTTTTTCCTTGATACTTAATCTAAAAATAATTACCACTCAGCAACGCCAAATAAATTATCCCATATCTTATAGATAAGCATCTTGCCCACAAAGTATTTTGGGATAATTTTTAAATTGGAAGTCACTTAGCTACTTAGCTTTAGTAAAGACATGATAATATTAAGTCAAGACTAAAGCTAAATATAATTATAGGAATAAATCATTCAGGAATTTGTCAAGAACTTCAAGTCTGACTAATTTAAACCTAAGTAGATTTAACACCTACCACCTCACTAACACTATTACTTACTTTGCCATTATTACCATTACCATTAGGTCGTGGTTGAATTAAACCATAACCACCATGATGATAACGTTTGTAAATAACATTAATTTCACCAGTAGCTAAATTGCAAAACATATAGAAATCATGGTCAATAAGTTGTAGTTGCTCCAGGGCTTCTTCTACAGTCATCGGAGTCATAGCAAAATATTTAGTCCGTACTACCTCATTTGGTAGCTCCGGTTGGCGATCGCCAATTAAATTCTCTACAACTGGTTGTGATTGAATTGCCTCAGCAGTCTTTTCTTTACTTACCTTAGATTGACGCTTTTCTTTATACTTCCTCAGTTGACGCGCAATTTTATCTGCTACTAAGTCAATACTAGCATACAAGTTCTCGCTACTTTCCTGGGCACGAATGACTGTACCATTTGCGTAGATAGTTACTTCTGCTGTTTGCTTAGGATTTATGCGTGGATTTTTAGCTACTGACAGATGTACATCTACTTCTGTGGTGAGTTGTTGAAAATGATTAACTGCTTTTTCAATTTTTTGATTGACATACTCATGAATAGAATCGGTTATTTCTATATTTTTACCCTGGATAACAAGCTTCATAAGCTCCCTCCGAATTGTGTTTGGGCTTACTATTACTTTATAGAATAGCACTTTGTATTCTCCCCAACATCTTCTCTTTAAAATCCTTTGCATCCCTTGACATTTCTTGACTTTTTTTGCCTTAATTTCACTAAAATTAGTCTTGATTTTTTGGATAATTAGCAGTATGTGGTTATATCATGTCTCTTTTTGCACTTGAGAGAAGAAGATTTTTATTACGGCTAGTTAATGAGACTTGATATTAGCAATATGAATCGTTATATTTTAGTTTTTATATTTTCTTTATTTGTTATCAACAAAGATAGTAGTTATATTTGAGAAGCCAGGAATCTATTTCAGTTGCTTTCTCAAAAGAAAAATCAAGAAATAGTCTAGTTATCTAGTGCAGGATGGCTGAAATAACTGACCAGTTACAAAATCCTAAAAGCCTTACTAAGCAATACTTTTGACTTTTAAATGCATGACTTTTAACTTCCGCGTAGCGACACTAGGGTTGGCTGAAAAAGTCTTTTTTCAGGAGTAGGAGAGCAGGGGAGTAATTTGTTTGCTCAACTATGCGCCCAAAATGCTAATTTTTGACGATAAAGAGCTGAAAACTAGGTACTTTTTCAAGACCTAAAAAGACTAATACCTTTATCTGTATATACCAATTCCCATGCATTAACGCAAGACCTTGGATAACACTTCAGTTATTAAGTAATTACCTTAGTTTAATTACTTTTTTGTTAGTTTGAGCACTATGAGTGCATTAATTATTCTTTTTTGTACGGACGCCCTTATGCAACGTCCCTACCTCCCCCGCTCCCCTACTTCAATCAAATGTAGAAAAGTTTTTGAGAAATAGTATTAATGCTTTGAGATTTAATCAGCAAGCCCTATCTATACGCAAAAGCCAAAAGCAGAGAAGTGTAATAATTACGCTCCTTACTACTCCCTTACTTCCCTATTCCCTATTCCCTATTCCCTACTGCCTAATCTAATAAATGACTTCTCAAACTTGCCAGTTAATTTGTCCAGGACTAACAACGTACTCATTGGCCTTAAAATGGCAACGATCTCTTGTCCAACAACGTCGTAATTGTCCAGAATTACCCGATNGCACAGTTTACTATTCCCTATTCCCTAAAATAGGATTGTTATATAGCGCTACGCATTAAGGTTAGAACATTTCTAAATCGTGAAACCCTTTGACAGTTTACTATTCCCTATTCCCTATTCCCTATTCCCTACTGCCTAATCTAATAAATGACTTCTCAAACTTGCCAGTTAATTTGTCCAGGACTAACAACGTACTCATTGGCCTTAAAATGGCAACGATCTCTTGTCCAACAACGTCGTAATTGTCCAGAATTACCCGATGTCCTCATACTATTAGAACATCCACCAGTTTATACATTGGGACAAGGAGCCAAATTAGATTTTCTCAAATTCGATCCTAGTGAAAATGAATACGAAGTCCACCGAGTAGAGCGAGGGGGGGAAGTGACATACCATTGTCCAGGTCAACTGGTAGGTTATCCAATCCTCAACTTAAAGCATTATCAGCAAGACTTACATTGGTATCTAAGACAACTCGAAGAAGTATTGCTAAAAGTCTTAGATGTCTATGGTCTTAAGGGTAAACGATATCCAGGTTTAACAGGTGTTTGGTTGGAGGGTCGAAAAGTAGGAGCAATTGGAATTAAAGTTAGCCGTTGGATAACTATGCACGGCTTCTCTCTCAATATTTGTCCAGATTTGACTGGTTTCTACAGAATTGTACCTTGTGGTATTTCTGATAAACCTGTAGGTAGTCTGGCTGAATTTTTACCTAGCATTACTATAGATGAAGTGCTACCCCAATTAGTTAATGCTTTTGCTCAAGTATTTGGAGTTAAGTTCAATTATTTACCACTTCAAAAGTAAGCATTAAGTATATCAGCTATTAGCTATCAACCATAGCAATCCTATTTTATTCCTGTCAAAAATATTACTTTTTTTGAGGAAACAGCTCCAGAAGACAACAGGTGGGAGTTGAATTTTTTTTATTTACTTTTGGATTTGTTACGACCTATTTAGGATTGCTATATTGATAAGAGGAGAAGGTAAAAGCAATTGAGAAATTGAGAAAGAATTAAAAGTTATTGCTCAAGTAAAGTTATTTAAGCTTAGAAAGAATTATTCATAATTTGCTGTTAACGCAGTTACGACCCAGGAGGCTAGTGCAGGATAGCGGAAATAACTAACCAGTTACAAAATCCTAAAAGCTTTCTTAACCAATACTTTTGACTTTTAAATGCATGAATTTTAACTTCCGCGTAGTGGCACTAGCTGACTGTTAAAAGCTGAATACTTATCTTTTAAAATTAAAAAGGTATAGGATCAGAATCGTCGGGTGCTGAGTCTTCCTCTTGAAAATTTGGAGTTGATTCTTGATTAACAACGGAACTACGACGAGACTCTAAATTTACAACATTATTATAGTTTTTTTCTTGAGGTTCCTGTTGAGTCATAGTTCTATTATTGGGTCTTTTTGTGTATGTTTGATTCCCATCTTCAGTCATAGCTTCAGGACGAATAGGATAGATTCTGGAGGCTGTTAATTCGGCTCGTTTTTCTTTAAATCCTTCTGGTCGGTCAATAGTATTCATATTCAACCGACCTTCAACAATTATATAATCGCCTTCATGATATTTTTCGTTAATTTCTTGAGCTAAATTTTGCCACGCTACTACTTTTAGTACCGCAGGTTTATTATCAACTCCTATATTAGGAAATTCTACCATCATTTCTGCTACTGGTAATTGAGCATCTGCTGTGTAGCGAAGTTCTGGATCTTTAATAATTTGTACCATTAATATACAGCTATTCATTTTTATTTTTGACTAAGACTAATTTGCTTTGAACCAAGAAATAAGGAAGATAAAGTTTGATCTAATGAATATTCATTT
>NZ_LGSU01001471.1 GCF_002260545.1 Hydrocoleum sp. CS-953
TAATTGTTGAATGAATAATTAATTATTGACGCTTCAACTATTAATAATTAATTATTAACTATTAATTATTAATTATTCGGTAATATTTTATCGTAGAAATTTGGTCTCCAAAACCTAGCAAAAATGGGATTTGGAAACTAAGCCCCTACAGTTTTTTTCACAAATTATTTCATATTTCTATCATTATCTCTTCTGTAATAGAAGGATTGACTAAAAGGAATTTTTTTCTTTTTTCTCCATAAATAGAGAGTAAGCATTCAGCTATTAGCAATCAGCAATCAACAATAAAAATTAACCTAAATAGCTAAAGTATAGCTGATGATTTTGCTTTGATCCAGACTTTTAATTCTTGCACTACCTCAATCCTAATTCCTCCTCCCAATACAACAAACAAGGAACGCTGAAAGAGGCAAGCTGACGGCTGAATGCTTACAATAGAGAAGCTTTATACCTTAATTTTTCGGTAATGGCGATCGCTATATTTATAACTTTCTAATAATTTCATTTTACCACAACAGTATTACATCATAAAGCTATCCCTACAAGATTGATAAATATCATCACTAAATTCAAGATAACTCCAATAAAATTTGTAATTATATATCTTCCTAATATTTAGTTAATCTATCAATTAACCTAAATTTAAACAACGCTTTAACTAAATTTAAACAACGCTTTAACTAAATTTAAACCAATGATAAACCAAAGATAAATTGTTATAGATAAACTTCTGGAGGCAGTATTAAAAAAACTAATTACACAAACATAATTTAGGTCAAAAATACTGCTAGCAATAGATTCAAAATCCATATCTACTACTTCTCATTAAGAGAAGCTCTAGAAAAAATTTTATGTCCAGACTGACTCGCAGAAAACTATTAATGTTCTTCGGATGTAGCGCAGCAGCTACAGCACTATCACCAAAAATTGGTAATTTTTTGGGTTCCGAAGTAGCTCAAGCTCAAACTGGAGGTTTGAGTTTCACACCTCTGAAATTGGCACATCCTTTAGAAGCTTATGAAAATAGCCCTAGCTTCGTACCTTTAGGAATTGGTGGAACAGGAAATACCAGAGGAAATACGATAGGAGCTGGTGTAGATGTAGCACTACAATCCTATCAATACTTTGATGATGTAATAGTACCCCCCGAATATGAAAGATATGTAATTGTTGGTTGGGGCGATCGCGTATTTCCCAACCCAGAAGAATACTTCGGTTATAACTGCGACTATGTAAGCTTTATCCCTATTAATGGTAATCCTGATGATGGATACCTATGGGTTAACCACGAGTATGTCTCCTATCCAATGTCACCATTATTAGCACGCGATGAAGACCTAGCTCCTTTCCCCACTACAGACCAACTTGTACTAGGTTTAGATTTATCTCAAGAAGGCACTTTCACCCGTGGGGAATTTGCTTATAACCAAGGTGGATCTATTGTCAGAATTAGAAAAGATGGTAATGGTCGTTATGCTTCTGTAGCAGATGATGCTAATCGTCGAATACATCTATTATCTGGACTAGGAATTAACTCTGAACGTTCAGATGGTTATCAAAGCGTTACGTCCTGGGGTACAGCTAGCTATCAGACTGGAGACCAAAACTTCTTAATAGGTACTGGACCTGCTGCTAGTGATGTATTTCCTCTAAGTTCTGATGGACTTGGTAATAGAATTATTGGTACAGCTTTCAATTGTTCTGGTGGTACAACTCCTTGGGGTACAATATTGACTGCTGAAGAAAACTTCCAAGGCAGTGTTACAGAAAGTGTATTACCTAATGGTACTCAAACTGGGTATGATGATGAAGGGATAGGTTTAATCTTTGGTTTAGTTGGTGAAAAGTATGGCTGGATGGTAGAAATTTCTCCAGCAGACCCAAGTTTCCAAAACAGGAAACATACAGCTTTAGGTCGTTTCCGCCATGAAAATATTGCCTTCCGAGTTGAAGCAGGTAGACCATTAGTAGCTTATATGGGAGATGACCGTCGTGGTGGTCATACATGGAAATTTGTTAGTGATGGTATTGTTTCTAATCCTACCGATCCAAGCAACAGCATATTATTTGACAGCGGAACCCTCTATGCTGCACGATTAAATCCTGATGGGAGTGGTCAATGGATTCCATTAGTTCCTGGTNTTTCCGCCATGAAAATATTGCCTTCCGAGTTGAAGCAGGTAGACCATTAGTAGCTTATATGGGAGATGACCGTCGTGGTGGTCATACATGGAAATTTGTTAGTGATGGTATTGTTTCTAATCCTACCGATCCAAGCAACAGCATATTATTTGACAGCGGAACCCTCTATGCTGCACGATTAAATCCTGATGGGAGTGGTCAATGGATTCCATTAGTTCCTGGTACACCTACCAATCCTATATTACCAAGCGAACTTGCTGAAGCTGAATTAAATGCTTTTGGTGAAGCTCAAAGAGATGGTCGTATTCGTCTACCTCAACGTGCTGGTATTGCTGGAGCAGAAGAAAATGGTGGTTCTTTCATCGTAGACCTGACTAATGAAGGTGTACTATCTCAATATCAAGGCCAAACTCTAGCAGATTTTTATCCTAACCAAGGTGCGATTTTAGTTGATGCTTTCTTAGCTGCTAACTTAGTAGGTGCTACTCCAACTGCTCGTCCTGAAGACGTGGAAGTTCATCCTGGTGATGGTAGTGTATTTATCGCCTATACAGATGGTGGACCAGGTGGAGATGGATATCCAGACTCCAGAATCTTTGTTGTTAGTAAATACTTTGCAGATGTTGATGCTATTCAATCTTTTGGCGGTATATACCGAATCATTGAAACCAACAGCGATGCGACAAGTCTCACCTTTAGTTGGTCAGTTTTTGAGCAGAGTGGAGAAGATGGTGCCATCAATGGTGCAGGTTTTGCTAATGTAGATAACCTAGAAATTGATACTCTGGGTAATATATGGGGCGTAACAGATATGTCTACCAGTAGTCATAATGGTTTTAATACNTTCAATCTTTTGGCGGTATATACCGAATCATTGAAACCAACAGCGATGCGACAAGTCTCACCTTTAGTTGGTCAGTTTTTGAGCAGAGTGGAGAAGATGGTGCCATCAATGGTGCAGGTTTTGCTAATGTAGATAACCTAGAAATTGATACTCTGGGTAATATATGGGGCGTAACAGATATGTCTACCAGTAGTCATAATGGTTTTAATACTGGTGTTGCTGGAGAGGTAAGAGAGATCGACCACACTCAAACTGGAAGTGTTGGTAACTTGAGAGGAACATTTGGTAACAACTGGTTGTTCTACATTCCTGTTGTTGGACCAAATGCTGGCTTAGTTGTACCTTTTGCTTATGGTCCACCTCGTTGCGAAATTACTGGACCATACTTTATCAGAAATAGTGGTGTAGATGAAACTCTACTATTAGCTGTACAACACCCTGGAGAAAGTTCACCTATTGGGGATGGAGTTCTACTAGGTCGGGATATTGAGATGTTAAATTTAGATGGCACTCTCTTTACTCAACAGCGAAGTGTACCTCGTGGTAGTAATTGGCCTAGTAATACAGGATATGTAGGTAATCCTGGAGGCAGTTTTAATGGGTTACTACCCCCAAGACCTTCTGTAATTGGTGTTACTCGTAGAGACGGTGGTGCGTTTGTTTGACATACTCCCGACGTTACCCTTACGGGACAACGCGGGATTCTTCAGTCTGGGAAACCCTGACCGCTGTTTAGACAGAGGTGATGTCNCTTATGAAGGTATCCAAATCTTGGCCCTGGCTTTCATCCCGACGCTCCCCTCCGGGAGAGCGCGGGACTTCCCGCCAGGGAAGTTAAAATTTAATATTACAATAACCACTCTACATAGTAGGGGTTAACGGCCGTTAACCCCTACAAATTTTATAGATTCCACCTTTTGCTTAAGTGTTAATCTATGATTTCTCCTTAACTTCTTCTTTTATTGGTAAAGGAAGTTGAGCAAAATCTGGTAATCTTACTAGCTCTTTTTCCTTCTCTTTAATTGCCATTGGTAAACGTAAAGGTTCTGGTGTTTCTTCAATCAGATGACCAGCTACAGGTAATGTTCTTTCCAAATCATCCAACGGTCTAGGAATAACCATCACAGCATTTAGCTCTCCAATTCTTTCAGCTTCGTGCATTCCAGCTTCTACAGCTACCGCCACATTAGAAACCGAACCCCGAACAATAGCAGTACACAAACCTGCACCTGTAGTTTCATAGGAAGTTAACTGTACATCAGCAGATTTCAGCATAGCGTCACAAGCTCCCACCATTGCCGGAAAACCTCTAGTCTCTATCAGACCAACTGCCTTATTTCTAAACTCAGCAGAAACCCTACCTTGAGATAGTCTAAATAAAAGACTGCCAATAGGTAATACAACCTCTAAATTAGGTAAAGGTCGAGGAATGACAGTCTTAGAAATAAGTTGTCCAAATTTTTCGGCTGTTTCTGCTCCAGACTCTACTGCTATACGAACATCTGCTATACCACCACGAACTACCGCCGTACAATATCCACTACCAATTTTTTCATACCCTACCAACATTACGCCAGATGACTTCAGCATCATGTCAGCAGTACCAACTATGGCCGGAAAACTTCGAGTTGTTACTAAACCAAGAGCAGCATCTCCAAACTTGATTGGGGATTCAATAGAGTCTAGCTTATAATCATTGTGGGTTTGTATTTTCATTTTCTACCTCTTTACTTCGGCGTAGTAGTTAACCCACCTAACTCTCTCCAACATTCTAGCTGATGGTCTTTAGGGCTACTTTGAGAATTTTTTATATGAACAGGAATTAGGCAAAATATTAAATTATACACCATCTGTAGGGGTGATGTCCTACGCAATGCTGCCTCTTCCAGAGGATCTGCGCTAATGCTAACGCGAATCACCCCTACTAAATATGTCGGTTCTGCGTAAGTCCTGATGAAATTAAAAATATAAACTGGTTTAGTTAACCTATAATTAGAGTGAAAATTCTCACCAGTGTGAGTTTTCAAAATTAAGAAGTTAATTTTTAGAAATTATTAATTACTTTTTGTCCCTAAAAGATAGAAAGTTTTTTTAGGTATGTCTCTACTTAATTTTAGATTATATTATATTTTGAGAACTTACGCAAAGACCATGTATATAGCGTTCAAAACTATAACGTNATTACTTTTTGTCCCTAAAAGATAGAAAGTTTTTTTAGGTATGTCTCTACTTAATTTTAGATTATATTATATTTTGAGAACTTACGCAAAGACCATGTATATAGCGTTCAAAACTATAACGTTATAGTTTCTTGACTCTATATATAGTACCTCTCCGTAAGTCCTGATTTTATTTATAACGATCAAGTTATCTACTACTACCAAATAAGTGTGTTCTTGTCAAACAGAAATTTTCTGTTTATCTGCTAAAAACTTCAGTAGTGCCAAAATTTAGTATCAAGTCTGGGTAAGAAAATATTTTTAGTCTTCATCATCAGGATGAGGACTCAAAGAATTTTTATGAGGAAATAAAGTCTTCATTATCTGGTTGACATACTCCTTACCATAAATTTGAGGATCTATATTTGGAGATGCTTCTTCTTGTAATTGAGTATTAGCTTGTTCAGTTTCTGTGTCAGTTTCCTCTGAAGATGAAAAAGTATTTGCTGATTGTAATTTAGTATTAGCCTTTTCAGTTTCTATCTGATTTTCCTCTGAAGATGAAGAAGTATTTGCTGATTGTAATTCAGTATTAGCTTGTTCAGTTTCTGTCTGATTTTCTGTATGATTTTCCTCTGAAGATGAAAAAGTATTTGCTGATTTTAATTGAGTATTAGCTGGTTCAGTTTCTGTCTGATTTTCCTCTGAAGATGAAAAAGTATTTGTTGATTTTAATTGAGTATTAGCTGGTTCAGTTTCTGTCTGATTTTCCTCTGAAGATGAAGAAGTATTGGCTAAATTTGAACCATTATTATTTTCCTGGGTTTCATCTGAGGATAGATAACTTTGAGCTGACCCTTGATGAGGTAAAGATGTAGTAGAATTATCTAAAATTTGTCGTCCTGAATTGCCAATAATAGAAGCAGGTAATACAACCTTATCTACCTCCACATCTTCTTCTATAATAGTAGCCAAAGCTCCAACACAAGCATTAGCTCCAATCTTACTCTTACCAACTAATAAAACTCCCGAACCAATAGTAGCTCCCGATTCAATTTCGATATTGCCTTGGTAAGCATGAATAATAGCTCCCATACCAATACAAACCCCCGATCCAATAATAATCTGACAGTTATCAGCAGCTTGAATAATAACACCAGGGGCGATCGCCACACTTGGATCGATTTTTACATCACCACTAACAAAAGGCTCAATATTNTGGTAAGCATGAATAATAGCTCCCATACCAATACAAACCCCCGATCCAATAATAATCTGACAGTTATCAGCAGCTTGAATAATAACACCAGGGGCGATCGCCACACTTGGATCGATTTTTACATCACCACTAACAAAAGGCTCAATATTAGTTATATGTTGTAGTGGTGCCAACTGCATAAATACTCCTTTTTATAATAATCGTTTTCAGCATAAAATATTAGTTCATTAATTAATAATTGATAATTGATAATTACCTGTAGTTAAAACCGTAACGCAATTGAATATAAGAAAATCTCGGTATTGCGTCAAGGAAGTATGAGAGACCTCCGAACATTTGGAGGAATAATTGTACCTATAAGATAACAATGGCAACAAACCTTATGCCTTCTTAATAACTAAAATATTCGTAGGGGTTTGGTTTCCAAACCCATTCAACTGGACATGATATTACCGTTTACTGATGCACAACCAAAATCTCCTAGCACTTTTCTCTTTGTCGATTGGATATACAGCCGAAACGACCACTTTTTTTACCTTCAAAGGGAGAGCTAATCAAGCTAAATTATTTAATTAATAATTATTCGGCAATAAAAGTTAATTTAATCTAAATTTTCCAGAAGTAAATGAATATTATTTTGTAGTTGTAAAAGAGGAGGTTCATCAGGATTTTCATCCAAATCTTTAACTAACCAATATTCAATTTTATCAACCCATTCAGGAAACTTAGACTCCATTAAAGGACGATGAGCAACTTCATCAACAGCAATAACTTGATTAGCATTTTCTAAATCTGTTTGTTGAACTTGCATTGGTTCCCTCAAAGATACAGAATCAATCTGAATATCTAAAGACTTCAAAGCTTGAATAACCTCAGATGAAATAGCCCCCACATTACCAGATTCTGGATTAACATTCAAACCCCGCGAATCTGCTTCCCATTTTACCCCTTTTTTTGAGGCTAAATCATTGAAAAAATACTCACTAAATCTACTGCGATAATAATTACCCGTACAAAGAAAGAGAATTTTTTTCATAACTATTAATTATCGTTTTATCAAGCATGAGAAACTTGCAAATAAAACTTTTAATTATTGTGGCTAAGTTCCTAAAATATTAGGTCAAGCAGGAATTAGGTTGTAGGTTCTAGGTTATTGTTTTTAGGTAATATCATGTGCCCCCGGAGGGGGAGCTACGAATTGCGGATAATCACTTATAATAAAGTTTTTGTTTGTAGTATAGATATCAGCCCTAACTCTAGATAGTGCTAGCAGCTCTACTACGAAGCTCTAATTATAGTAACTATTGAATCGAACATAATATAACAATATTTTACCCAACATCTAATTTAAAGGTACATTTGTAACACAGACTTCCAGCCTGTAACAAGTCAGGATGCTTGTGTTACCAAAAATTTTGTACCTCACTAACTCCGAAATTACTGTAAAGACAAAGGTAAATTTGTAACACAGGCTTCCAGCCTGTAACAAGCATCCTGCTTGTGTTACCAAAAATTTTGTACCTCACTAACTCCGAAATTGCTGTAAACACCTAATAACCTACATAATTGGGTTGAAAACCAACTATCTTCATAGTGTCTAGAAAAAGGTGCTAAGTCTTAGATTACTCATCTAACACCTAACACCTGCTTCAATTAGTTCTTACCGTTAGGTTGCTGAATAATCATTTCTAAAACACGGCGTTTCGCTTTAGGATCAATACCAATCAAGCGGACATATTCTCCCGCATGTTGAGCCAAACTTTCCTCAAGCACTGGGAAAACATCAGCCTCCCGTTTAGCATCTATTTGAGTATCAGTTTTCCAAGAGCTGGTGCGGAAACGACGTTGGTCAGCATATTCAGTACCAATTTTATAACCACCCGCAATCAAAGAGCGAATTTGTTCAACTGCTTCTTGATTTAACTTATTTGTTGCAGCAGAATTTGTTACACTACTATAAACAGGAGCTGAGTGAGAATTACCATTATTACCTACTCCATTTCCATTAGAAGTAGCTTTAAGAGGAGCAAATCCTTGACCCTTACCATTTGGCTGTTGAATCACAGTTTCCAGCACTCGACGTTTCGCATTAGTATCAACACCAATTAAACGTACATACTCCCCACTATATTCTGCCAAAGCTTGTTCTAGTTCAGCTATTGCTTGAGAGGGATTAGTAGCAGAAATAGGAGCGCCACTCATCCAGGAGCTAGTCTTAAAGCGACGTTCATTAGCGTGTTCTAAACTAATCCGATATCCTTGATTAAATAATGAACGTACTTGGTCTACAACTGCCTGACTTAAACCAGTATTAACTGCTGCACCTTTCCTAGAGACAGGAGCTTGATAACTTGGAGAAGTAGATACAGATTTTTGAATAGAGCGATCGCCTGGTTTTTGAATTAAAATTTCCGCAACACGACGTCTAACATTAGGATCGACACCTATTAAACGTACATATTCACCACTGTGTTCTGCCAAAAATCCTTCTAGAGCAGCCAAACTTTCCATTGTCGGACCGTTTTGCCAAGAGCTAGTTTTAAAACGACGTTCATTAGCATACTCTGTACCAATCTTGCATCCTTGAGACATCANCGATCGCCTGGTTTTTGAATTAAAATTTCCGCAACACGACGTCTAACATTAGGATCGACACCTATTAAACGTACATATTCACCACTGTGTTCTGCCAAAAATCCTTCTAGAGCAGCCAAACTTTCCATTGTCGGACCGTTTTGCCAAGAGCTAGTTTTAAAACGACGTTCATTAGCATACTCTGTACCAATCTTGCATCCTTGAGACATCAAAGAATTAACTTGGTTTACTACTTCTGGAGTTAAACCTGTAGTACCATTGGCAGCAGTAGTAGTTTGAACCCTAGCAGCAGCAGGAACACTGTAGCCACCAGTAGTTGATTTTTGAGCAACTTTTTTGCCATCAGGACGTTGAATCATAATTGGAGATATGCGACGTTTCGCTTTAGGATCTATACCAAACATCCGCACATACTCCGCAGCGTGTTCTGCTATACAACCTTCTAGAGCTGCTACTATTTCTGAAGAGTTAGTGCTTTCAATTGGAGAACAAGTCTTCCAAGAACCTGTTTTAAAATGACGGGCGTCAGCGTGTTCTGTACCAACATAATATCCTTGGGATACTAGCTGCTTTACATGATTTACTACTTCTGGAGTCAATGTACCAGTTCCTACTGAAGAGCCGTTACCGTTACCATTTGTGTAATTAATGTTCATTTCATTTCTAATAGGGGTAATGCAAGACATCTTTTTCGCGCACAGATAACCTTGTCGTAAAGATTCGTTAATTCCTACCACATGATGGGCAAATTCCATATCATCCGGTAGTACATCTGGCAAACGATCTGCTTGCTGTTGATTTGTAATAATTGCTCCTGAAGGCACATATTTACCAGGAGCAATTTCTACATCTTGGATCAGAGCGTGGAGCATAATAATACACCCTTCACCAATGCGGGCGTTGAAAACTGTAGAACGAAAGCCGATAAAACAGTCATCACCGATGTAGCAAGGACCATGAACTAAAGCTTTATGAGTGATAGAAACATTTTTACCTATCCACACAGAATACTGTTGTTGGTCATCACCTATGACTCGTCCTTGTTCTAAACCGTGGATAACTACTCCATCTTGGATATTACTGCCCGCTCCAATATAGAATGGAGTACCTTCATCAGCACGAATTGAGGTGCCAGGGGCTACTAATACATTAGCTCCAATACGGACATCTCCAATAATATTGGAAAAGGAATGAATATAATCTGTGTCATCAATCTTTGGCTGCGCCAAGTCTTTTGACCAGGGGGTAGGTGGAGCTGGTTGATTGCGTTGTGGCATCTATTTTTTCCTCTCTCAGTTAAATGTTGGGTGTTGGTTATTTGGTAAATTTCTTGTTGTTAATAGTTCAACATCCAACAGTTCAACAGTTTGATAGTGGACTATTCAACGATATTGGTCTTTTTTACCATAGATCATGCGATTGTCCACAGTTATTGTGTCAATAATAGCTACTACTCTGGCATCTACAGGAAGTTGTTCGCCCCCAGGCACTTCACGAGCTGCTCCACCACGGCTAACCAAAACCCATTCATCTATTCCTGCACCGACATTATCGGCAGCTACTTCATACTTGGGCAGTGGATGGCCTTCTTCGTCTATAAATTGCAGCAGAAGTAGTTTTGTTCCTCTTAAGTTAGGCTCTTTCTGGGTGCTGACAACGGTGCCACGAACTTTGGCAATTTGCATGATCTGTTTTAATTACATGATTTCAGATTTTAGATTTTATAGTTTTACCTGAACAAAGTTTTTAAGCTTACCAATAGTAATGTTTGTGAGTTCATCCTGCTTGATAAAACCGATCTAAAACCTCACAATTAGTAACATTTTAATGTGTACGGACGTTGCATGCAACGTCCCTGCTTATACGGTAACAGTCGCCAGCACAACCTCCACAGGCATTTTTATGTCGGCGACAGCCGAAACAGTTAAGGCAACCAAACTCCTTCTAGGTCTTAGGGCATCTTTTTCAGTTGAATCTCAAATCTACCATCTGAAATCTATTTACTTCTATGGTCTACGGATTCCAGTGGTACTATCGCGAAACTGCTCTACCTCTTCAGTATAACGAATAGGCAGAACATACTCTAGGTTTTCATGGGGACGAGCAATGATATGAGTTGACATAACTTGGNCAACCAAACTCCTTCTAGGTCTTAGGGCATCTTTTTCAGTTGAATCTCAAATCTACCATCTGAAATCTATTTACTTCTATGGTCTACGGATTCCAGTGGTACTATCGCGAAACTGCTCTACCTCTTCAGTATAACGAATAGGCAGAACATACTCTAGGTTTTCATGGGGACGAGCAATGATATGAGTTGACATAACTTGGCCTCCATTCACCTTTCTGACGTTATCAACTCCTGCTCCTACTGAAGCTTGTACTTCTGATACATCTCCGCGAATAATAACTGTTACGCGACCACTACCAATTTTTTCATAGCCAACAAGGGTAACTCGTGCAGCTTTCACCATTGCATCTGCTGCTTCTACAACTGCTGGAAAGCCTAGGGTTTCTACCATCCCAACGGCAATTGACATTATCTTTACTCCGTGATATTATTTTACAGATTCTTTTACCAATGAATAATTGATAATTGATAATTGAGAATTAATCCGCAAAGGTTTAAAGCCTTATATTTCAAGAGAAAAAAGAAATAATCTTTCCTTATATTCAATTCCGTTACGGTTTTCCTTGAAGTAATTATCCATTATTCATTGTCCATTATCAATTAATGAATTTCTAGTCTATATCTTGACTTTTATTGACTAATAGCCAGACTAAATTCGAGGAAATTCTAAGCTGATACTACACAACGAGATATATCCAAGTTGCTTACTCTCTTCTTACAAGTCAAAATACCCGTATACAGTCGGCTTCGGTCTCAACCTAGCTTTCTGCCTACTTTTCTGATAATTTTTTTAGTCCCTCTAGTTTCATCTACCTAAATTCGTCTCGAAATTTTTCCCAGAGTGGGCAATCTCTTTTATTAATTAATAATGGATAATTACCTCTGGTTTTACCCTTGAGAATTGAAGATAAGAAAATCACAATTTCTTTTTTTCTCCTTAAAAGGAGAGGCAATAAAGCCGAATTGATTAATTATCAATTATCAATTATCAATTAGTAATGATTGCCCTCAAACTTTAGGGTAAACTTCTTTTTTCTACTAGCAAATCAAAGCATCGTCCTAAAGTTTGGGAAAATCAATCAGCTTAGCGCCAAATATTTAAGACAAATTCCCGCAACTCAAATTAATAAGTTCGGAACTGATCGACTTCTTCGGTATATCGAATTGGCAAGACATACTCCAAGTTTTCGTGGGGACGAGCAATGATATGAGTTGATACTACCTCACCACCATCAACTCTTTTAGCTGACTCTATTCCTGCCGCAACAGAAGCTTGTACTTCCGAGACATCTCCTCGGACAATTACTGTTACACGAGCGCTACCTATTTTTTCATAACCCACTAGGGTAACTCTAGCTGCTTTAACCATCGCATCAGCAGCTTCTACTACTGCTGGAAACCCTCTAGTTTCAATCATTCCCACAGCAATTGGCATTCTTTTCTCTCCTATTGACAGAAGTTAACTTAAGCATTGAGGCCAGTATTGTCTCTAGATAGCTTTGCAGGGAATTCCCATTTTTACAATCAAAATCTATCAAATGCTATAGTTTCAGCATAGAGAAACATGGCATCGTTGACAATAGCAACTATCATCATAATTCATAATTGCAGCGATTTAGAAAAATAAATTCTTTACCATTGAATTTCTTATAGTTAATGGTGAATTCAGCGATCCTCAGCTCCCAGGTATCAATCCTAAATTTTTTTTTATTACTTTTGGCTCAATCCCCTATCAGCAGGAAAAACAAGTATATATACTTNTTTATTCTTAATACTGAAGGTCAAGAAATATAATGTTCGAGTTTCTCATTCAATATTTTTGGTGCATACCTCTTTATGGCTTAGTTGGAGCAATTTTAACTTTGCCATGGTCAATAGGAATAATCAAACGTACTGGGCCACGGCCAGCAGCTTATTTTAATCTATTGATGACCCTATTGGCCTTAATTCATGGCTCCATTATCTATCAAGCTATCTCGAATCAGGCACCACGAGAAATAATATTCAACTGGCTAGAGACTGGAGAATTAAACCTATCCTTTGCCTTCAATATCTCATCAATAACTATTGGGGCAATGGATGTTGTTATAGCCCTGTGTTTAGTGGCCCAAGTTTATGCTTTGGGATATCTAGAAAAGGATTGGGCATTAGCTAGGTTTTTTGGACTAATGGGATTTTTTGAGGCAGCAATAAGTAGCTTAACAATTAGCGACTCTTTATTTGTTTCNGAATTAAACCTATCCTTTGCCTTCAATATCTCATCAATAACTATTGGGGCAATGGATGTTGTTATAGCCCTGTGTTTAGTGGCCCAAGTTTATGCTTTGGGATATCTAGAAAAGGATTGGGCATTAGCTAGGTTTTTTGGACTAATGGGATTTTTTGAGGCAGCAATAAGTAGCTTAACAATTAGCGACTCTTTATTTGTTTCCTATGCTTTGCTAGAAATGCTAACTGTTTGTACCTATTTATTAGTTGGTTTTTGGTATGCTCAACCATTAGTAGTAACAGCAGCAAGAGATGCCTTTTTAACGAAGCGGGTAGGAGATGTTTTGCTACTCATGGGAGTAGTTGCTATTTCAGCTTTGGCTGGAAGTATGAATTTTACAGATCTATATGAATGGGCTGAAAGAGTAGAACTTTCTCCCATAACGGCTAATTTATTAGGCTTGGCTCTAATTGCTGGGCCAGTAGGTAAATGCGCTCAATTTCCTTTGCACTTATGGTTGGATGAAGCGATGGAGGGTCCAAACCCGGCTTCTATTTTGCGAAATACTGTGGTAGTTTCTATTGGAGCTTATCTACTGATCCAAATGCAGCCGATTTTAATTATTGCTCCCATAGCTCTAGATGCATTAGTAGCTATTGGAACTGTAACTGCAATTGGAGCTTCTTTAGTTGCTCTGGCTCAAATCGATCTTAAGCGTGCTTTATGTCATTCTACAAGTGCTTACTTAGGATTAGTTTTCATTGCTGTTGGAACACAATGGACCACTTTTGGCTTGCTATTACTGTTGGCACATTCTATATCTAAAGCTCTATTATTCATGAGTGCTGGCGGTGTAATTTCGACTATTATTAGTCAAGACCTCAGAGAAATGGGGGGATTATGGTCTCGAATGCCTGCAACTACTACTTCTTTCTTAGTAGGAAGTGCAGGTTTAGTGGGATTATTACCTTTAGGTGGTTTTTGGGCGTTGCGAGAAGGTTTAGATGTTTTTTGGATTATAGATCCTTGGGTAGTACCTGTCATCTTATTTGTTAACTTCCTAACTGCTTTAAATCTAACTCGTGTATTTCGTTTGATATTTTTAGGTGAACCTCAACCTAAAACTAGACGGACACCAGAAGTTATCTGGCTTATGGCTGTACCGATGGTATCCTTAATTATTGTCACTCTGTTAACTCCGATAATTATGGAACGGTTATCACTTTTACCTGATTGGGGTTATCTGAATTTAGCTGTTGTTGTTTTATTAGTAACATCTGGTTTATTAGGTGTGATTCTAGGTAGCACTATGGAGTTAGGTAGAACTTGGTCTAGACCAATACAAGCTCCTTTGCGTTTTGCTCAAGACTTTTTTGGTTATGACTTTTATGTGGCTCGCCTCTACAATTTAACTGTGGTTTTTGCAGTTAGTCAACTCTCAAAGTTAAGTGCTTGGATTGACCGTTATATCGTTGATGGAGTGGTTAATTTGGTTGGTTTGGCAACTATTTTTAGTGGTCAAGGTTTAAAATATGCGGTCTCAGGTAAAGTTCAATCTTATATTCTTACTATTATACTCGGAATTGGTGTCTTAGGAATGTTGGTGCTTTGGTTGATTGATTTCAGGTTTTAAATATTTAGGAATCATGTAAAAATAACTTAAACAGTTTTTCTGATGGAAGCTAGATTTCACAATTCATTCCAGGTAAAATTTGTACAACTTATTTTTACATGAGTCCTAACAGCGATCGCCAAATAGATTGAAAAAATTTCCCAAACCAAGATAGGATAATGATACCTAAGGGGTTTAGACAGAAGCTTTATTACGAAGGTAAGACAGAATGCAAAATGGCTAGAGAGTAATTTGAAAAAGGTACTTTTGATAACCAGATTTAGTATGACTCCTGACTCCTGAGTCCTCCCTAATTATAACTATTCAACCGGAAATAATATAATATAATTACTACCGTCTGTAGGGGCTTTCTCGCCGGAAAGCCCCTACAGTAGTTATCTTAGGGTTTGCGCTCAAAAGTCTTTTTTAAGGAGTAGGGGAGCGGGGGAGTAGGGGAGTAGGGGTAGGGAGGTTGCATGCAACGTCCCTACGGGAGTAATTTTTTGGCTACTCTCTTGCTCAAAATGCGCTCCTTTTTGATTTTTCGGGAACCGTGCATAAAGAGCTGAAAAATAGGTACTTTTTCCAGACCTAAAAAGACTAAAACCTTTATCTGTAAATGCTTTGATATTTAATCAGCAAGCCCTATCTTATACCGTTTCTCAAAAATCTTGCTATATTTGATTGGGTGGGGAAGTGTCGGACCCACCCCTAACCCATCCCAGGAGGGGAAGTGTAGGAGGTGAGGGGAGAGTTAAAAGTAGGAATAATAATTACTGACCAACTAATAATTGTCAAAAATAGACTTTGAATATTGGTAACTATTTGACTGTTGAAATACACCATAGCATTACTTTTGGTAATTGGTATTATTCCTCAATAGACATCTCCAATAATCAAAAAGAAAATTAATTATCGTACATAAATCATCAATTATTTTTCCCTCTTCCCTCTTTTCCGGATATTCTAATACTGAATTATATAGGAACAGTTTTTTTCAGGAGATATAGCAAACTTTTTGAGATTTGGTATAACTCCTGTAATATCAACTATTTTGTCGGAATTTCCCTGGAGATGATGATGCTAAACTTAT
>NZ_LGSU01001472.1 GCF_002260545.1 Hydrocoleum sp. CS-953
TTATCAAGGAATAGATATAGTTATTATTCCGCAAAATCAAGACGGAATAGAAGTTATTACGGCGACCCTGGAAAAATATATAAACTCTCACAAAAAATTAGATGCTATTCATATATTTTCCCATGGTAGCCCCGGCAGTATAAAACTAGGAGACATATTTCTCAATACACATACTATTAAACTTTATAAAAATCAGATTAAAAAATGGCGAGCAGCACTAAAAACAACAGCAGATATCTTACTTTATGGTTGTAATGTCGCAGCCGGAATAGGTCAAGCTTTTGTCAACCAACTACAACAATTAACCAAGGCAAATATTGCTGCTTCAGTTAACCCTACAGGTGCTTATCCTGGAGATTGGAAATTAGAATTTACTACCGGAAAAATTAAAGCTCCTAAAGTATTAAAACCAGAAATAATGGCTAGTTATAATGGTACTTTAGCCATTATTACAGTTACCAATAATAATGATAGTGGAGCAGGGTCTTTAAGACAAGCGATCGCTACTGCCAAAGATGGAGACACCATTGTATTTGATACCAATTTAGCTAACCAGACAATAACCCTTACTTCCAGTCAATTAGACATCAAGGAAGACATAATAATTGATGCAGTAGATGCGCCAGGTTTAACTATTAGTGGGAATGATACCCATCGAGTTTTCCACACAGGTCATTATACAGATGTTGCTATTAAAAATCTGACAATTGCCAATGGCAGAACCACCGAACCAGGGGCAGCAGGAAACGGAGCCGGAATCAAGACTGGCTTTCAAAGTACGCTAACCATAGAAAACAGCACCTTTGAAAATAACGTAACCTCTGGAGAAGGAGGCGGTGCTATTTGGGCAGAGCATCAGAGTAATACGACAATTATTAACAGTAAGTTTGACAACAACGATGCTACTGCCGGAGAAAGTGAAAGAGGTGGCGGTGCAATTTCTACAAATGGCTTTGCTGTTCTAACAGTTGAAGATAGTGAGTTTACGAATAACAAAGGAATTAACGGTGGTGCTATCAATACTCCTTCCACTGCTTTGACAATAGAAAATTCGATATTTATCAATAACGACACCACTGCTGGAGCATTCACACCAACTGGTAAAAAAGGCTTGGGGGGTGCAATATATACCGATGGAGTTTCTGCCAGTTTCGGGGGCGATAACGGCAGCATTATCATCCGCGATAGTTTGTTTGAACATAACAAAGGTGCCGGTGCTGGTGGTGCAGCGTTCTTGTATACTTATCCGGGGGATAATGTAGTAGTTGAAGATACTCAGGTTCTCAATAATTCTGTAATTTTTAACGACGAGAATTTTGCTCATGGTGGGGGGATCAGACTGGGTACAGGGAACAGTAGCGCTGGCCGTACCACTCCGGTGCAGCATCAAATTACCAATACTACTTTTGCGGGCAATACTGCCGAGTCCCAGGGTGGAGGTTTGTGGGTCCAACAACAACCAGATTTAATCACAGTCAATATTGTCAACAGTACCTTTTCCGAGAACAGAACAGAAAGTCCGGATGGTACGGTGGGACTAGGAGGAGCGATCGCTACCTTAGCACCTACGACAATTACTAACACGACAATTACTAACAATTATGCAGCAAATATTTCAGGTGCTATTCACACTAAAGAGAGTGTAGTTCCTGATATTGAAGTCAGAAATACGATATTTGATCGCAATACTGCTGGGAATGTATATGGCATTAGCCAACAAACACACTATCAATTAACTGACAGGGGAGGTAACTTACAATTTCCCGCAGTAGATAGCGATGACAAATTAGTGACGGCGAATATTGTAATTGGCGATCCTAACTTGGGAGAGTTGCAAGAAGTTGACGGTTTCTTGGTTCATCCCTTGGAAGATGGTAGTGCTGCCATTGATGCAGGAGTTGATACTAATGCACCGACCACAGACCAGTTAGGTAAGACTCGCCCTGTGGATGGTGATAACAATGGTAGCAGCATTACTGATATTGGTGCTGTTGAGTTTATCCCTACATCCTCTATAACTGGTGATAACTCAGATAACTTACTCAACGGTACATCAGATGATGATTTTATACATGGCTTGGGTGGCAATGATACTTTGAACGGTGGTAGTGGTAGTGATACAATAGGTGGAGGTGCGGGTAACGATCAACTTAACGGTGATAGTGGGGACGACTTTATCCACGGTCAGGCAGGTAATGACGAACTCAATGGTGGTGATGGTCAAGATACAGTTGGTGGTGGCAATGGTCAAGATACTATCAACGGTGGCAATCACGCAGATAGTCTCAAAGGAGGTATAGGGAACGACCTAATCAACGGTGATAGTGGGGACGACTTGCTCCGAGGTCACGCAGGTGATGACGAACTTAATGGCGGTGATGGTCAAGATAAAGTTGGTGGTGGCAAAGGCAACGATATTATCAACGGCAATGCAGGTAATGACTCCCTGACTGGTTGGTTGGGTAATGATACTCTTACAGGTGGTACAGGAAATGACATTCTTAACGGTGGGGATGGTCTAGATATTCTCAATGGCGAACAGGGTAAAGATACTTTAACAGGTGGTAGTAATAGCGATCGCTTTATCTTTGATATTAGCAGTCAATTTAACTTGACTGATATTGGTTCAGATATTATTAGAGACTTCAATAGTGCTGAGTCAGACAAAATAGTTCTAGATAAAAGTACCTTTAGCAGTTTGAGTAGTCTAGTTGGGGATGGTTTCAGTGTGGCAGGAGAATTTGCCATTGTTGATAGTGATGCAGCAGCAGATACTAGCAGCGCTAAAGTAGTTTATAATTCTGCCAATGGTCAACTTTTCTATAACCCTGATGGTAAAACTAGCGGTTTCGGTGAAGGAGGTCTGTTTGCAACTTTAGAAAATCAAGCCAACTTGCAAGCTCAAGATTTTCTCTTAATATAGCACTACGCATTCAGGGCGCGGACATTTCTAAATCCTGTTTGCGGAGCATTTCCCTATAGGAAAAACCCTTTGACAGTTTACTATTCCCTATTCCCTAGCCCGTAGCGCTATATAACTTTGAAAAAAGAATGCTAGAGATGCTTGACATACTCCCGACGTTGCCCGTAAGGGCAACGCGGGATTCTTCAGTCTGGGAAACCCTGACCGCTGCGCGTGACAGAGGTGATGTCGGACCCCTGTGTTGACATTGATACTAACAAAATGTACCTAGCATGTCTTGCGGCATATGAACGTTTAGCTTATGAAGGTATCCGAATCTTTGCCCTGGCTTTCCCATACGACGCTCCCCCACCGGAGAGCTTTGACTTCCCCGAAGGGAAGTTAAAAAGAGCCGTTCCCATTCATTTTTCCTTTTTGTTTCAATCTTTACCGAATAATTACAGGACTTACGCAGGATAACCCATAAACCCGGTTTCTCGTAGACGTCTATTGCTCAAAACAACGATTTATTATAGAAACCGGGTTTCTTTGCATGGATGAAACACATCGCCATAACCAAAATCTTGTAGGGACGTTGGATAACAAAAATGCTTTTTCCGTTCCGGAATGCTCCGCAAAACGTCCCTACTGTGGTTCATTAAAATGAAAACCGCTATAAACGGTTGAAGTAAATTTACAATTGTGTTGGGTTGGGAGCATCACCATACACTGTTTTCGGGTCAAAAGTTTTCTCCGTTTCGGTAAATGTTAACTGAATTGGTTGCTGGGATTCACTTGCACTTTTTCCCGTAGGAATACAGCGATAAAAACAAGAACGATAACCCACATGACAACTAGCTCCCGAACCAGCTACTTTAACCTGCATCCACAAACAATCTTGGTCGTCATCAATAGCTAACTGCTGTACTTTTTGCACCAGTCCACTAGATTGACCTTTATGCCATAGCTGCTGACGACTGCGACTGTAATAGTGAGCTTCACCTGTTTCAATGGTTTTAACTAACGCCTCTTCATTCATATAAGCGTGCATCAGCACTTCACCCGTGTTGGCATCTGTGGTGACAACTGGAATCAAACCATTGACATCAAATTTGGGCGCAAGTAACAAACCTTCTTCAACCTGTTCTACGGAAGTGCGAGTGGTAAATAGGGGATTCATGTTAGCTAAATTTTGTAATTTTGACAATCATTATTATATCAGGATTTACGCAGAAGAACTCCCCAAACCCGATTTCTCCTAGAGGTCTATTGCTCAAAACAACGATTTATCGTAGAAACCGGGTTTCTTTGCGTAAGTCCTATATATAAAAAAAGTAGTTAATCTATCTAATAATTTTGACCGTAAGGCGATCGAGTAGTTGATTTAAATAGTCGGGCAGATGGGAATATTGATGGGGTTTATTCAAGTCTTGGCAATCTGTATTAAACTCGCAGTCTGGTGAAATTTTTCCCGTGTTGCCATCGACAAAAACATTCCAATATTTACCGATCAAACCGACAATACTAATATTAATCATCCACTCATTATTATCAAAACAGGTTGCACCTACAACCTCAAACAAGTGACAATGTTCTGGAAATACTTCCAGATTGGACAAGAGATAATCGAGGGCTGTTTGTTTGATAGTAGTTAATTCTAGCATACAGGTGTAATCTTCAAATATTTACATAGGTAGTATAGTTAACTTTCAGCCGATAGCTTTCTCGGCGATCGCTCAAAAGCCTAGCCAAAAGTCTATTTCGCTTGGGATTTGACTATCTAGGCTCCATTTTCACCAATCTTGACCACCAGTTTCCCGCTTTTCTCGACTTCCTCCGTTTTTTGTCCTGTACTTAAGTGCAAGCTATGAGAAATTTGTTGAGAATACAGTTCTTTCTCGGTAGATTTGTAGGTTGGGCAAGCATAAGGAGGAAAATTCTCAATTCTTTCATTAGACTTTGCCCACCCTACGCAGCTTCATCGTGAGGGATGAAAGCGTAGATTATCTCTACTCAATTGATCGAGTTTGGTCACTCCCATCAATTTCATATCACGCTCAATCTCAGTGCGCATATTACCTAAAACACGCTCAACTCCTGCTTGCCCAGCAGCGGCCAATGCAAAAAGATAGAATCGCCCACCTGAACAGGCTTTAGCTCCAACAGATAGCGCCTTCAGCACATGAGTACCGCGCTGAATACCACCTTCGCAAATCACATCAATTTTATCCCCAACAGCATCACAAATTTCTGCGAGTTGATCGAAGGGGCTGCGACAACCATCGAGCTGACGGCCTCCGTGGTTAGAAACCATAATACCCGTACAACCAATATCAACAGCACGCTTGGCATCTTCCACACTCATTATCCCTTTCAGTGCAAACTGCCCATTCCACTGCGAGCAGAGTTTTTCAGCATCATTCCAATTCATGGATTGATCTAGCATCGTTGAAAAATAATCGCCAACAGAAACTGCTAAATTAGTTCCCTGGGAGACATAGCCAGACAAATGTGGCATATCGAACTTTTCTTTTGTCAAAAAGTTCCAAGCCCATGCTGGGTGCGTCGCAAAACTCATTAAGGAGTCAAGTGTTAATTTGGGTGGCGAAGTAAATCCGGTACGCAAATCCCGTTCGCGATTACCACCAGTAATGGTATCGACGGTTAATGCCAACACATTAAAGTTCGCTGCTCGTGCGCGTTCAAGCAACGCATCATTCAAGCCACGGTCTTTATGGAAGTAGAACTGAAACATCTTAGGCGTGTTTGCGATTTTGGAGATTTCTTCAACGGTGACAGTCGCCAGTGAAGATACCCCAAACATCGTGCCATATTCTGCAGCAGCCCTCGCAACCGCACGCTCTCCTTCGTGATGAAAAAGGCGTTGCAATGNTTCGCTGCTCGTGCGCGTTCAAGCAACGCATCATTCAAGCCACGGTCTTTATGGAAGTAGAACTGAAACATCTTAGGCGTGTTTGCGATTTTGGAGATTTCTTCAACGGTGACAGTCGCCAGTGAAGATACCCCAAACATCGTGCCATATTCTGCAGCAGCCCTCGCAACCGCACGCTCTCCTTCGTGATGAAAAAGGCGTTGCAATGCTGTCGGGGCACAGTAGATAGGCATATCTAGTTTTTGCCCCATCACCTCAACTGACATATCCACATCTTCCACACCGACAAGCACGTTCGGAATAAGATCGCAGTCTCCATAGGCTTGAGTGTTACGCCGATAGCTCTGTTCATCATCGGCGGCTCCATCGATGTAATCAAAAATCGCTCGTGGTAGTCGGCGTTTCGCTAATTTTCGGAAATCCTGAAAATTGTGACAGTCATTCAATCTCATAAAATACCTCAGTCAGATTTATGTTTACTAGGCACTCCATACTATATCAATCCTATTTGAGTCGTGTCAAATAATTAGTCCCTTGAGGGAATGGGGAATAAGCAATGGCAAATATTACGGAATAGGAAAAAGGGAAAAGTACACAGAAAAAGGGAATTTCTAATTTCTGTGTACTTTTTAATTTTTGACAATCTATTTAGGATTGCTATATTCCATTTTGAGAAGCATTAAACCTTCATCGCCAGTCTCTAGGGAATGAACTGTTCCAAAATTACCAGTTTATTGAGATATCAGTTCTGACAGATTGTTGGAAGTTGTTCATCTTGCCAACCACTAACTCCTGGCTGGAATTCATCCCAAGTCTTACATACTTGCTCGTAGCATTGAGGNTTTGACAATCTATTTAGGATTGCTATATTCCATTTTGAGAAGCATTAAACCTTCATCGCCAGTCTCTAGGGAATGAACTGTTCCAAAATTACCAGTTTATTGAGATATCAGTTCTGACAGATTGTTGGAAGTTGTTCATCTTGCCAACCACTAACTCCTGGCTGGAATTCATCCCAAGTCTTACATACTTGCTCGTAGCATTGAGGTGGTGTGATGGGTAGGTTTTTCAAGTAAAAGAACATCGCCTGCTCGAAAGACTCCAGCAACAATACAACTTCTGTGGTTGGATCATAATTATCGACAACTTCCAAGATGTGACCAATCATAAAGTCATGGCGCAAAATTGCAGTGTCAGGAGCCGCTAACCAGGCATTCAGGAACGGGGCAAGGCGAGAACGTCCGACAAAATGGGTTTGGAATGATTCTCCGCCAACCCCCAATGTTGGAGAATTTGTGCTACAAACTATCGCACCGCGCTTCTGACTGAGATGACCAACCCAAGCATTATAGCCAATGACTAACAAATTACTGGCAATAAAATCTTGATGCCAATNAGTGTCAGGAGCCGCTAACCAGGCATTCAGGAACGGGGCAAGGCGAGAACGTCCGACAAAATGGGTTTGGAATGATTCTCCGCCAACCCCCAATGTTGGAGAATTTGTGCTACAAACTATCGCACCGCGCTTCTGACTGAGATGACCAACCCAAGCATTATAGCCAATGACTAACAAATTACTGGCAATAAAATCTTGATGCCAATTCGATCTATCGTTTGTTTGACTCATTAGAGACCTCTATTTTGAAAGCAAATCCAGTTGGAATTTAGGCTAAAGGAGCTATGCTGATGCCTAGAGAGCCGGTCAAGTATTCTGAGAAACCACGTTTTTTGGTATATCAGAAACCCGGTTTTTCCAAAAAACCGGGTTTCTTGACCGACTCTCTAGCAATTATCAAGAAAAATTAGAGGTCGCCTGGATTTCAACGCGACCCCATTGCCGATCGCTCTAACTAAGCACTAAAATATCTAGCGACAGGATGATAGGTGACAAAAGCAGTAGTCGATTGCTCTGGATAAAGCTGTTCACTCTCATCGATCAATAACCCAATGCGCTCGCATCCCAATAATTGCAACTGTGGCACTTGATCCATCACCGTCGGACAAGCTGGATAGCCAAAACTATACCGAGAACCTTGATACCTTTGGGCTAATACATCGCGAATGTTATCCGGTTCTAAATCCCCATAGCCTAATTCCCGTCGAATCCTGGCATGACTCCATTCTGCCAAAGCTTCCGCCAACTGCACCGCCATCCCGTGGAAGTACAGATAATCGGTGTACTTGTTGTCTTTATAGAGTTCCTGTGCTTTCTCGGTGGCGATTTCTCCCATAGTGACTGCCTGCATAGGCAAGACATCAAATTGATCCTGTTCGACTGGGCGGATGAAATCAGCAATGCACAGCCGACGCCCGGATTTCTGACGGGGGAATGTCCAAGTGACAAACGGGGTTGCTGTTTTCGGTGTTAAGCCTTGCTCAATCACACTAGGATCGTAAACATGAACGGAATTGTCAATAGCTGCACAGGGGAAATAACCATAAACTAGAGTTGGCTCCAACCATTTTTCCGTGCGAATTTTTTCCTTCCATTCTTCCAAGATCGGATGAACTTTTGATGCCAGGAACCAATCATATTCCTCGCGAGATTGACCTTTCGGTTTACGGAATTGCCATTGCCCAGCGAACAGTGCCTGCAAATCCATGTACCAGAACAGTTCTTCTAAATCTAGATCGTTACTCCGAAGAATTTTCGTCCCCCAGAAAGGCGGCGTAGGACGTTCGATATCAATCGCCACATCTTCCGAGCGTTTGGTATCAATGACAGTTGGTTCATCTGATTTCTTCCCATCGCCATCTGATTTCTGCCCATCACCATTGAGTTCTCGATCTGAATCTTCAATCGCCTTACGTCCCTTTTGGTTAAACTGAGCATATTCCCCTGTAAAGCCTTCGGTATCCACCCAGGATTGCTGTTCTTTGGCGGGCATCAGTCGATCCATAAAGGTCAAATCGGCAAAAGCATCTTTACCGTAAATCACCTGCCCGTTGTAAGTATCTTGACAATCTCCATAGACAAATTTTGGTGTGAGTGCTGCACCACCTAAAATCACTGGAACTGTAATACCTTTAGCATTAAATGCTGCCAGATTTTCTTTCATAAATGCTGTAGACTTCACCAGCAAGCCACTCATGGCAATACAATCAGGCTGATGCTGCTCATAAGCTTCGACGATCGCCTCAATAGCTTGTTTAATGCCCAGATTGACAACCTTGTAGCCATTATTGGTCAAGATGATATCCACCAGATTCTTCCCGATATCATGGACATCCCCTTTAACGGTAGCAATCAGGAATTTACCTTTACCGCGATCTTCGTCCTCTCCTTCGATTTTTTCCATGTAGGGTTCCAGGAAAGCAACGGCAGATTTCATGGTTTCGGCTGACTGCAACACGAAGGGCAATTGCATTTGACCAGAGCCAAACAGTTCGCCCACAACCTTCATCCCATCCAACAAGAAAGTATTGATAATCTCCAGTGCTTTATGACCTGCATCTAAACCCGCCTTTAACGCATCATCTAATCCAATCCGCTCGCCATCAATAATATGTTGCTTCAAGCGTTCGTCGATGGGCAAATCTGCTAAGGAAGCACTCGATCTAGCATCTTTTGCACTCACTCCCGCAAAAATTTCCGTCAACTTCGTCAACGGATCGTAGGTGCAAATATCCCCTTCAAATTTGCGCTTGTCATAAATCAAATCGCGACATATCTGTTGATGTTCTTCGTCAATCTTCGATAAGGGCAAAATCTTGGCAGCAGAGACAATCGAACCATCCATCCCAGCTTTCATCGCTTCATTCAGGAAGACAGAATTTAAGGTAATGCGNCCGCAAAAATTTCCGTCAACTTCGTCAACGGATCGTAGGTGCAAATATCCCCTTCAAATTTGCGCTTGTCATAAATCAAATCGCGACATATCTGTTGATGTTCTTCGTCAATCTTCGATAAGGGCAAAATCTTGGCAGCAGAGACAATCGAACCATCCATCCCAGCTTTCATCGCTTCATTCAGGAAGACAGAATTTAAGGTAATGCGAGTGGCTGGACTCAAGCCAAAAGAAATATTAGAGACCCCCAGCATAAAGTGAACACCGGGCAGATTTTCCCGAATCAGTCGAATTGATTCGATGGTTGCTTTGGCATTTTCCCTATCCTCCTCAATCCCAGTTGAAATCGGTAGGGCTAAGGTATCATAGAAAATTTCATGGGGTGGAATCCCAAACTTGAGCGCATCCTCATAAGCCCGTTTGGCGATTTCAAATTTTTTCTTGGCGGTTCGAGCCATTCCCTCTTCATCGATACAGCCGATGACAACCCCTGCGCCATATTCTTTTGCCAATTCCAACACTTTAAAAAATCGCTCTTCCCCATCTTCATAGTTGGTGGAATTGAGCAAACATTTGCCCCCAGCGACCTTGAGACCAGCTTCCATTTTTGTCCATTCGGTGGAATCGAGCATCAGTGGGAGAGTCGTATTAGTCACCAGTCGCGATACCAGTTCTCGCATATCCCGTTCTCCATCACGCCCGACGTAATCCACGTTTACGTCCAGCATATGCGCCCCTTCTTTAACCTGGGATTTAGCGATCGCCAATAACCCATCCCAATCATCTTCATTCAACAGCGTGCGGACTTTCTTAGAACCACTGGCATTTAATCGCTCACCAACAATTAAAAAAGAATTATCCTGCTCATAAGTTTGGGCGGAATAAATGGAAGCTGCTGCTGGCGTATAGGAGATGGGTTCTCGAAGCTCCCCCACGGCATTTTTTCGCACCGAACGCTCTTTTAGTGTGGTGTATTCCACAGCCTCGGCTAAAGCTTGAATATGTGCTGGGCGCGTACCGCAGCAACCCCCGACAATCTGAACCCCATGTTCCGCAATGAACCCTGTCATGGCAGTTGTATATTCTTCGGGGGTCATTTTATAAACCGCCTGACCACCAACATTTTCTGGTAGTCCCGCATTGGGAATACAGGAAATGGGGAAGGGGGAATTTTCTGATAGATATTTGATATGAGAGGTCATCAAATTAGGACCAGTGGCACAATTTAGCCCCAAAATATCAATGGGGAAGGGTTCGAGGATTGCCAGCACCCCAGAGATATCCGTCCCCACCAACATGGTTCCCTGGATTTCCATAGTCACGGACACCATTAAGGGGAGTCGCGAACCTTTTTTGGCAAACACCGCCTCAAACGCACTCAGTGCCGCCTTAATTTGCAGAACATCTTGACAGGTTTCCACGATGAAAAGATCGGNTTAGCCCCAAAATATCAATGGGGAAGGGTTCGAGGATTGCCAGCACCCCAGAGATATCCGTCCCCACCAACATGGTTCCCTGGATTTCCATAGTCACGGACACCATTAAGGGGAGTCGCGAACCTTTTTTGGCAAACACCGCCTCAAACGCACTCAGTGCCGCCTTAATTTGCAGAACATCTTGACAGGTTTCCACGATGAAAAGATCGGCTCCCCCGTCATAGAGACCTTCTGCTTGCACCATGAAGCTCGCTCTCAATTCATCATAGGTAATATGACCGAGGGTGGGTAGTTTGGTTCCTGGACCGATGGAACCTGCGACAAATCTTGGTTTTTCGGGAGTCGTAAACTCATCCGCACAACGGCGAGCCAATTCTGCAGCCTTTCTACTTAGTTCGTAGGCGCGATCGGCTAGATCGTACTCTGCGAGAACNACCTTCTGCTTGCACCATGAAGCTCGCTCTCAATTCATCATAGGTAATATGACCGAGGGTGGGTAGTTTGGTTCCTGGACCGATGGAACCTGCGACAAATCTTGGTTTTTCGGGAGTCGTAAACTCATCCGCACAACGGCGAGCCAATTCTGCAGCCTTTCTACTTAGTTCGTAGGCGCGATCGGCTAGATCGTACTCTGCGAGAACTAAGGGGCTAGATCCAAAGCTATCAGTCTCGACAACATCCGCCCCTGCTGCGAGAAAATCACGATGGACCTTGGCCACTGCTTCTGGCTTGGTGATGACTAAATATTCATTACAACCTTCATATTCCGGTCCACCAAAGTCCTCGGCGGTCAAGTTTTGGGATTGGATGTTAGTTCCCATCGCGCCATCAAAGATTACCACTGGACGATCCGGATTTTGGAGGCGTTCGAGAAATGAAGTCTTTAACTGAGGTTTGGGAGCTTCAATACTTAGCATAGTCGTAATGGTTATAGTTGGTCTTGGACTTCTCCTGCAACCTTTTTAACCCCAAAGCAATTCGGCTTGGAAAGTTGAGGAGGATAATTGTTTATGAGAATGATAATTATTCTCATAATTAAGATAACATAAAAATACTTTTTATTTATTTACAATTGTCGTCATGTTGGATTAGGGCCATCACCATCAACTACTTTTGGGCCTTTTTTTGACCTTTTAATCAATATTCCTGCCCAAGCAAGTAATAGAGTAAATAAAGATTGTAGCGATCGCCTGCCTCCCCATCAACATCAGGGCAAACTTGAAAGACTGTTCGCAAGCGATCGTCAGTGCTGTCACCAGACAGGGGAACAGTACCCCAGCCAGATAAACGCCTGTGAGGATTAGCACCGGAGACAACAGGCTGACCGTATTGGGTTCAGCAAAAGCAGTAGGCCGTATTTGCGAACTGATGCCAGAATGACAGGCGATGCAGTTTCAGGTGGTAGGCGAAACAGTCCCATTGCTGGATTAATCAACCGACTCAGACCATTCAAAACATCGATTCAGTCCAGATTTGAAGGACTATGGCGATAATGAAGATTTGATGAAGAAAGCCGCATAACATCCGCTGACAGGGCTAATATGCAGAGTAAGATCGTGATAAACCCCTAATTTGGGATATTATCAAGATTTGGCTCTGTGTAATATGCCAAATTGGAAAAATAGACTGACTACGATCTGCATAACACTCTATTGTGGGGTGTTATCAAGACTTTATTTAGCCTAACGTCATTCACAGGGCTGTTATCGCGATCAAGATCAGCCTAATACCCCTAATTGGAATGGTTAGACTGACTTAGATAGGAGCAAGCATAATAAGCAATAGTTAGCCATATTTTGGGCATCTCCAAGCTAAGATATGCTCCAGTTGATCATAGAACTTCTATTGTGCTTGACTATTTCTAGAGGAGATACTTAAGCTATTTATTGCTTCAACTTCAGTGAAGCATCGGAATCGTGGAGAGAAATTTAATGGTTCAATTAAATCGACGTGCATTTCTGACGAGTAGTATGGCTGTAGGACTAACTAGCACCCTCGCTTTAGGTAAGTTAGGTCAAGCCAAAACAACTCGACCAGGAACAAATACTCTCGCCAACCAACTATTCCCTATTCCGCCTGAAGCACTTGCTCGCATGAGGGAATCCGACGAATTGATAGATTACGATGCACTTGGTTTAGCCCAACTGATCAAAGCACGAGAGATTACGGCTAGAGAGTTAGTTGAAGTAGTTATTCGTCGTATTGAAGCGATGGAGCCAATTATCAATGTCTTGACTACTCCTACCTTCGAAAGGGCTTTGGAAAAAGCTGATCAAATTCCTCTCAACAGCACGTTTGCTGGTGTGCCAATTTTAATCAAAGATATGATTGATGTCGGGGGAGTCCGTCGTACCGATGGCTCACGACTGCAACTGACAAATGTCCCAGTCAGAAATGTGAGATACATTGACGGGGTCGAAGCCGCAGGCATGAATATTGTAGGCATGACCAATGTTCCAGAGTTTGCCCAGTTGGGTATTGTCACGAATAATAGTGCCTTTGGCTTGAGTCGCAACCCCTGGGATTTATCTAAGTCCACACTGGGGTCTAGTGGAGGAGCAGGGGCTGCTGTGGCAGCAGGAATTTTGCCTTTAGTTCACGGAACTGATGGCGGTGGCTCCAACCGATTGCCCGCCTGTGCCAATGGCGTTTTTGGCATGAAACCTAGCCGAGAACGTATGCTCTCTGGTGAATCCGATGGTGGGCATAATCCGTTCAAAACAAACCAGGCTTTGAGTCGAACAGTGCGTGATAGTGCCGCCCTTTTCAATGACACTGAAGACAAGTCTAGCCAAGTATTTGAACCTGTGGGGCTGGTGACTGGTCCCTCAACCCGACGATTGAAGATTGGTTATGCTGCCTCAATTCGTGGGGGGCTGGTCGTTGAAGAGCCTGTTCGTAAAGCCCAAGAAAATGTTGTACGGTTGCTGCAAGATTTGGGGCATGAGGTCGTTGAGGTCACTTTCCCCGTGAATGAGGTGGAGTTTTTTACAAACTATAATGGTGCATTTTTACGACAATTCGGGACTGTGGCTGAATCTACAGAAATCCTCAGTGGTAGAGCAGCCGCCGAGTCAGGTCTCCTAGATCCATTTACCGCTTCCCTAATTGAATACGGCGCTTCCATTACAGATGAGCAAGAAGCCCAAGGGCAAGCCTATCTCGCTAAAGTTCCAGGCTTTTATATTGAGACTTTTGAATCGATCGATATTTTGATGTCGCCAGTCATGCCTGTTATATTTGTCGAGGGAGACGCACTAACACCAAACGACAGAGTCAATGACTCAACTCTAGAGTTCCTACAAAATCGTCTGGCCTATACGGCTCCCACTAACGTGGCTGGTAATCCAGCTATGTCAGTACCTTTAAATTGGGATGATGAGTCAGGTTTGCCGATTGGTACTATGTTTCAAGCGGCCATTGGCAATGACAAGATGCTGTATGAACTGGCCTATGAACTAGAAGAGGCAAGACCTTGGAAAGAGCATTGGGCACCATATTCTGTCAAGTACATTCCTGTGTAAATTATTACGGTAACAGCAAGGACTAAGCTTATGATTTATAAGGTTGAGCACCCAATATACGTCTAACCCTAGACTGCACCGGACTGCTACTTGAAATATCTACTTGAGGCGATAAGTTATCTGCAGCCGGTGAGTCTTACCGTTGAGCTGACAAATCTCACCTAGCAAATACGGCATAGATTACAACCCTTAAAATCCACGAAAAACATAAAACCCAAGGGAGATGAACCTTGGGCCTATGAGTCATTTGGAGTAGGCGATCGCTTGAAATTGGGACNAGACTGCACCGGACTGCTACTTGAAATATCTACTTGAGGCGATAAGTTATCTGCAGCCGGTGAGTCTTACCGTTGAGCTGACAAATCTCACCTAGCAAATACGGCATAGATTACAACCCTTAAAATCCACGAAAAACATAAAACCCAAGGGAGATGAACCTTGGGCCTATGAGTCATTTGGAGTAGGCGATCGCTTGAAATTGGGACATTTCTCTAGAGCAAATAATAGAAGCGCGTAGGGTGCGTTCATCGGTCACAACCCCAACATAAAACCAACACTTCAAAATCTGATGAACGCACCAAAACCCCTAAATCAGGTAATGTGCCTAAAACGGTACATTACCTGATTTAGGCATGTCTCCGTCGCCCTTCCGCATCTGCTGTACACAGTGCTGCCAGGACACTTTCGGGAGTAATTTCGCAGGGTTCGTTATAAATGGTTTCACCCACACCACAAGCCCGCTGAGCTGCTAACAACAGGCGATCGTCACTGATGCCATCAAGTCCGATATCGGCGAGGGNCATCTGCTGTACACAGTGCTGCCAGGACACTTTCGGGAGTAATTTCGCAGGGTTCGTTATAAATGGTTTCACCCACACCACAAGCCCGCTGAGCTGCTAACAACAGGCGATCGTCACTGATGCCATCAAGTCCGATATCGGCGAGGGTGGTAGGGAGGCCCACTGACTCACAAAAGCCAAACACACGATCTATGACTTGGCTGGGGCGATCAGTGAGAATCAACATAGCAAGTAGCCCGAACGCTACTTTTTCGCCGTGCCAGAATTTCTTGGTTTCCTCTAGAATCGTAAACCCATTATGGATGGCGTGAGCAGCAGCGAGTCCGCCACTTTCAAACCCGAGTCCACTCAACAACGTATTCGCTTCCACAATCCGTTCTAATGCGGGAGTCACCACATCTTGTTCGCAGGCGATTTTCGCGTGAACTCCATATTCAAGCAGCGTCTCGTAACACAAATGAGCCAAGTTAAAAGCTGTCATAGGTCCCATGCGGCCAGTCATATTTTTAGCCCGTTTGATTTGACAATCTTCAGCTTCAAACCAAGTTGCCAGAGCATCTCCCATTCCAGCTACCAGGAACCGAACCGGGGCGCGGGCGATAATATTGGTATCCACTAACACCAGATCGGGATTGCGTGGTAATATTAAATAACGTTCCCAAACGCCTTCGGGGGTGTAAATGACAGCCAAGGCGCTACAGGGAGCATCCGTAGAAGCAATGGTGGGAACAATAGCAGCAGGAAGTTGTAAGTGATGGGCAGTTGCTTTGGCGGTATCGATGGTTTTTCCGCCCCCCAATACCAACGATCATATCAACGTTCTGGGCTTTACCTAAAGCTACCATATGTTCGATTTCAGGATCGCAACATTCGCCCCCAAATCGTTCTAGATAGA
>NZ_LGSU01001473.1 GCF_002260545.1 Hydrocoleum sp. CS-953
GTATAATACAAACCTGGTTTCACTTTATTTTATTTATACGGATTTAATATTACTAAATAAATAAAAATAAATAGCCTTGTTTAACACAAGGCTACCACAATCAAAAAATTAATTATTAACTACTTTCTTAACGAACAGAACTTTGCATAGAAGCAGTTTCAATTGGCTTCATTAAATACAACTTCAAGAATTGCCAACCATTAGATAAATACAGAGGTAACTTCTGGAAAAACTTCACAAAACCTGGTTGATTAGAATTAGCGATCGCCGTCAACTTCTCATTATTTTTCACACAAACTTCTAGTCTTTCATAAAACTGAGGATCTTCCACATCCAAAATTATAGGAAAAACCCGTCCTGAAGTTTCATTAGTTTTCTCAATTACATATTTATCATAATCACGAGCATTCAAACCAATAGAAGCATAAAAATCAGCTCGTTGAATATCATTCAAGTACATAGTAGCAAACACAGAAAGCAAGAAAAATCTACACCACAATTTTGCTTTCCAGTCATTCAAAATTTCTGGTGCAGCCCTCATAATAGCATCAAAGAAATCCCCATGACGATTTTCATCTTGACACCAATTTTCAAAGAAACGGAAAATAGGATAAATTCTATCCTCTGGGTGAGCTTCTAAATGACGATAAATAGTAATATAACGCCAATAACCAATTTTTTCCGATAGATAAGTAGCGTAGAAAATAAACTTTGGTTTAAAGAAAGTATACTTACGACTTTTAGTTAAAAAACCTAAATCCAAAGACAGATTAAAATCTGACATTGCCTTATTCAAAAAACCAGCATGACGAGCTTCATCTCGTGACATTAAATTAAAACACTCAGCCAAAACAGGGCTTTTATCTTTAAGACGACGACCTAATTCTTTATATAGTAAAAATCCAGAAAATTCAGCAGGTTTAACACAAGGCTACCACAATCAAAAAATTAATTATTAACTACTTTCTTAACGAACAGAACTTTGCATAGAAGCAGTTTCAATTGGCTTCATTAAATACAACTTCAAGAATTGCCAACCATTAGATAAATACAGAGGTAACTTCTGGAAAAACTTCACAAAACCTGGTTGATTAGAATTAGCGATCGCCGTCAACTTCTCATTATTTTTCACACAAACTTCTAGTCTTTCATAAAACTGAGGATCTTCCACATCCAAAATTATAGGAAAAACCCGTCCTGAAGTTTCATTAGTTTTCTCAATTACATATTTATCATAATCACGAGCATTCAAACCAATAGAAGCATAAAAATCAGCTCGTTGAATATCATTCAAGTACATAGTAGCAAACACAGAAAGCAAGAAAAATCTACACCACAATTTTGCTTTCCAGTCATTCAAAATTTCTGGTGCAGCCCTCATAATAGCATCAAAGAAATCCCCATGACGATTTTCATCTTGACACCAATTTTCAAAGAAACGGAAAATAGGATAAATTCTATCCTCTGGGTGAGCTTCTAAATGACGATAAATAGTAATATAACGCCAATAACCAATTTTTTCCGATAGATAAGTAGCGTAGAAAATAAACTTTGGTTTAAAGAAAGTATACTTACGACTTTTAGTTAAAAAACCTAAATCCAAAGACAGATTAAAATCTGACATTGCCTTATTCAAAAAACCAGCATGACGAGCTTCATCTCGTGACATTAAATTAAAACACTCAGCCAAAACAGGGCTTTTATCTTTAAGACGACGACCTAATTCTTTATATAGTAAAAATCCAGAAAATTCAGCAGTACAAGAACGTTCTAGAAATTCAACAAACAACCGACGAGTATCCCCATCAATATGCTCCCAAGACTGGGCAAATTCCTCATCCCTGACAAAATGATGCCGATTATAATCTGCACGGAATTCTTCCAAAATAGCCATCAATTCATCTTCATTTACAGAGATGTCCATTTTAGCCATCTCATCAAAATCTGTTGTATAGAATCGAGGTGTAAGAATAGTTTCTTTAGAGGGGACTTTTACCCCTGGACGCATTTCTTCAAAAGCTGGTTTTTTTAGAGAATCTACCATAAGTTTTCTTGTTTTCTTAAAAAAAGTAAGAGTGAGCTGGGGTAAGAGATATGTTTAAAATTTCTCCACTAATATTAATATGCCCCATTTCTAATTTAGAGAGTAATGGTTTAAACCGCACTATATTTTCCACGCTATATAGTTTATCAAGGTCTAGGGGTTTGAAGTATCTAATTTGTGTTAAGAATTGCAAAGCTATGTGTAGTTTCTAAATAGGGTTTGCTGATTAAATCTAAAGGCATTGAAAGATCAAGGTTTTAGCCTTTTTATGTCTGGAAAAAGTACAAGTGTTTAGGTCGTTGAGGTTCAAAAAGTGAGCATTTTGGAGTAACTATAGCAGAAAAATGGCTCTTACCATTCTTGAGACCACCTCCTCTATAACTCCCATTTATCCTGACTCTTAACTACTCCCTACTCCCTATTCCCTACCTCAACAAAAAGACTTCCATAAGCAAACCCTAAATGTATATGAGATGAGAGTTTGGGACTTCCCTGATTGCTTAACTACAAATATTGACCGTGAATACTTAAGTTTTCAATACCGTTTGAACTAACATAGTAGTAAATATTAATTGTCCACGATTTTAAGATAACCAGCTTGTCAGAGCTGTATTAAGATTAATAATGTTTTGGACGACATCTCAATGAATAATATAGGATATAGTTACCTATTCTGGGCAGCTTGCTTACTAGGCTTAATTGGACGACATCTCAATGAATAATATAGGATATAGTTACCTATTCTGGGCAGCTTGCTTACTAGGCTTAAGTGGATGCCATCGTATCTATAATGGCAAAATTTTCACAGGTCTAGTTTGGCTCTTTACCTACGGGTTATTTGGAGTAGGTCAATTTATTGACTTATTGTTAATTCCCAGTATGGTAGAAGAACACAACGCCAAAGTCAGAGCTAAATTGGGTATTTCAGATCAAGGAGTACCATTATATCAATCAAATGGAGCGATCGCTATGAAAGCTTCTATCCCACAAACCCGTCAACAATTAATGGTTGCCTTACTCAAAGCAGCTTCAATTAGAGGAGGAAAATTATCTGTTACTCAAGGAGTTATTGCAACAGGAGCTAGTTTTGCAGAAGTAGAAGAAACTATGAAAGAAATGCTCAAAACTGGTTATGTCAGTGTAGATAACCATCCAGAGACAGGGATAGTTATTTACGATTTCCATGAACTTTGACTATTCCCAAGACTAAATTTACAGTGATTATAATGATACTCTACAAAAGCTTTTTGGTAATTTAGCAAATAAATAATCAATAAAATATATTAATTGATATTAGTTTCGGTATTCCATAATTACTAAAATTAAGGTAAGATAGTTATCTATCTGTAAAATTATCTGTAATTTAGAGAATAGAAGAACTCTTATGGCTGTACCAAAGAAGAGGACCTCAAAATCCAAGAAAAATATGCGCAAGGCTAACTGGAAACGCCAAGCAAGGCTAGAAGCAAAGAAAGCACTATCCCTAGGTAAATCTGTGTTAACTCAACGTTCCCATAGTTTTGTATATCCAGGTAATGAGGAGGAAGAAGAAGAAGATTAATCAATTGGGGCTTAATCTGGCAAATGGTTTACCTATTAACATTATGCTAATATTGAAAGCCCCTTAGAGACAGGGTTGTTTCACTTTGTATTAGAATCACCTGGGTGTGAGGAATTTGGGGAGTATGGGGAGAAACTACAAGTTTTTTTTGCAAGTATTGTATTTAAAGATGTCTAGGCTAAAGCCTTTTTATTTAAAAATCAATCCTAGCAGATGGTAGAATCAACATAGCATCACCAAAAGAATAAAAGCGATATTTTTGAGTAATTGCTTCCTTATATAAACTTAAAAGACGTTTTCTACCAATCATCGCACTAACCAGCATCAGCAAACTAGAACGTGGCAGATGAAAATTAGTAATTAAACCATCTACTACCCGCCACTTATAACCAGGATAAATATATATGTCAGTATAATCACAAAATGGTTTAATTAAACATTCATCGCTGCCATAACTATCATTAGCTAGTGCTGCTCCTTCAATAGCTCTAACTACTGTCGTTCCCACTGCAATAATACGTCCACCTTTAGCCTTTGTCTGGAGAATTTTATCTACAGTCAAAGATGAAACCTCAACCCATTCGGAGTGTATATTATGGGTAGTAATATCTTTAACCTCAACTGGACGAAATGTGCCAATACCAACGTGCAAAGTTATAAAAGCTTGTCCAATATTCCGTTGTTCTAGTTTCTCAAGTAATTCATCAGTAAAATGTAAACCTGCAGTAGGAGCAGCGATCGCTCCTGCTACCTTGCTATATACAGTTTGATATTGTTCACTGAGAGTCTGTGAATCTGTAACATAAGGAGGAAAAGGCACATGGCCAAATTTATCCAACAAGTTGATTAAAGAAACTCCTGGAGGCAAATCAAATTTTAACACACGTCCACCAGTTTCTCCATCGGTTGCTAATACTCTGGCTTGCAACTTATAATCACAAGCAAAGGATGAATTAGGTTCAAATTCAATTGTTGCCCCAGTGATAAAACGTTTACCAGGTTTTACTAAAGCTAACCAAGAATCACTTGTGATTGGTTTCAATAACAAGATTTCTACCTGAGCACCACTCGTTTTTTGACCATAAAGCCTAGCAGGAATCACACGGGTATTATTCAAAACCAGTAAATCTTCTGGTTGGAGTAAATCTGGTAAATCTCTGAAAATACAATTACGGTGTGTGAGGGACTCTACAACCATTAAGCGAGAGCTATCTCTAGGTACAACTGGATTTTGAGCAATTAACTCCAGGGGAAGTTCATAGTCATAAGACTCTATGGACCAATCTAAATCGGTCATTTCAGTTATCAGTTATCAGTTATCATTACCTCCTCTAATAGGGAGGCCAGAAAATATTTCCTTTTTTACCCCGTGAAAGAGGAGCTGAGACCTTATTTATTGGTCATATTACTGAGTATATAACGGGTAATTGNACTGGATTTTGAGCAATTAACTCCAGGGGAAGTTCATAGTCATAAGACTCTATGGACCAATCTAAATCGGTCATTTCAGTTATCAGTTATCAGTTATCATTACCTCCTCTAATAGGGAGGCCAGAAAATATTTCCTTTTTTACCCCGTGAAAGAGGAGCTGAGACCTTATTTATTGGTCATATTACTGAGTATATAACGGGTAATTGGGTAAAACCCCCCATACAAATTAGGGTACTTTTCCCCTAGTGATCTGCAATATATAAGAGTGAATATATAAGTATAGACCTAGTTGGAGTATTCCGGGCAGATATATCTGTCGTTAAAAATACAACAGATTCTATAGCTGTTTTAAACTCCTAAACATTGTAGAACATATACCTAATTTGTTTATAGGGAAGCGGCAATATCCGCCCCGCTTCCTATGACTGTTTCCCAGTACCTTTAAATTTCCTCATCAATTGAGTAGAAAATAAATTTTAGAGGTTAAACCTAGGAAAAGCGATAGTTGTAAGCGGTAATAGTTGGAATTGATATGGAATACCTTTACTTTTTAGCAAATACTAGCTTATGTCTCAGAGTAGTTGAATACTTAAACACTGCCCATCAACTACCGCTTCAGTTTATGACAGTAATTCATCAAATTGATGGCTGGGTTGTAAAAATCAAAATGAGTCACTACTTGACTCCTGAACAGCATGGAGATTTTAGGGCTTTTATGAATGAATTGGGAATACCTTACGATCCTGATATCCGTGTCAGAATGGCACTATGGGGTTTGGAAACTGGACAATCACCCTTAAGTGTGATGAGACGTTATCAGGTAGCAGTGGTTTCCCATGGACAGCCTAATCAAGATGAAATAGAAGCATTTCGGACCCAATTTGTCAAGGGTTTGGGATATTGCCCAGAAACTTTGGGTTAATCTTGAATCAGGCTCTAATTCTAATTTGTTTGTACCTATACATCTATAATAGATACTATAACTAATATTAGTATGGGTACAATAACAGTAATATATACTTAATTGATTCTTCACAATTTAAGTATTTAGTCTAAATTAACAATAAAAGCAGAAGAAATATAATTTTGTAAAATTAGTTGATAACCTGCTAACTCAACAGAATTTCCAATCTCAACAGTTAATTCAGATAGTTTCTCTTCTGTTGATGGGGCGATCGGGAAGGGAGAGTTTTTCTGAATATAATTGCACCTTACTAAGGCTATATCAAATCTACAAGAACAATCTGCTAATTCTGGGCGATCGCTCAAAAATATTTCTGCAGTTTGCCATAGTTTGGCCTGTTTTGACTCTGTAACTGCTAATAGACCATCTTCATCCCAGTTACCCCGACTACGGGTTTTTACCTCCACAAATGCTAAAATAGAAAAATTTGTAAAATTTTGACCAGAGTTATTCCTGAAGGGAGAATTTTTCATAGCAATAATATCTAATTCTCCCCAGCGACATTGCCAGCGTCGATGGAGTATTTGCCAACCTTGTTGATTTAACCATTTTGCCACTAACTCTTCTCCCAAAATACCTTTGTCAATTTTTTGGGAAATATAAGTAGATTGACTAGATGAAGAAAGGCTCATTTTGGTTTATTCTAAAGTAAGCATTCAGCCGTCAGCTATCAGCTATCAGCTATTGCTTTTGGTTGTTGTGATAAAAGCTTTCTTTAAACCCCCCATCCTTAAGAGGGGAGTGTAAAGTAGCAATTAAATCTTACTACATTTACCGAAGTCTTATTACTGAGAGCTGACCATTAATAGCTGGATGCTTACTAAATTATGAACTTCTTATAGTAAATTAGCCAGAAGTAGTATGAATTTCAGACAACAGAAAACTTTCCAAATTTTAGTCAGTTTTGTCTTTTCATTAATAGTATATCTCACTGGGATTGGGGCAATAACTGCCTTGATATTTACCAACGCCACACCTACTCTAGCTGATGAGTATAACAAACAAATCTTGGTAGGTGTTGATTTTTCTGGTCGAGACTTAACTAATGATTCATTTACAAAATCTATTCTGCGTAAAAGTGATTTTACTAATGCAAATTTAAGTGGAGTTAGTTTGTTTGGCGCTCATTTAGAAGGAGCTAATTTAGAGGGAGCTAATCTTAGTTATTCTACTTTGGATAATGCTAGTTTTAACAAAGCAAATTTGACTAATGCTATTTTGGAAGGTGCTTTTGCTTTCCATACTCAATTTCGTGGTGCAATTATTGATGGGGCAGATTTTACCGATGCTTTTTTGCGAGAAGATACTCAAAAAGAGTTATGCGAGATTGCTAAGGGTATAAATCCTATTACGGGTAATGAAACAAGAGATACTCTATTTTGTGATTAATTATATAGCAGGGAACAGGGAACAGGGAATAGTTAAGTTAACTAATAACTAATAGTTGATAACTGCAAAAGTCCTCAATGTTTCTACTGAACTACTAATAACTGATAACTAATTAATACGCATTGCCTATCTCAAGACAAAGATTGCCAAAATCCAATAGCTAAAAAAGCCAAGAATTTCAATCCTTGGCTAATAGCTTAAGTCATTTAAAAGATGACTAAATTATTCGGTAGTCGATAGTAATGGTATACAGGAAATAAGGAATACCTAACGGGGGAGCAAGATGCTCCCACTTTTCTCCTAAAAAATATAATGAAAATGCACGACCATTACAATGTACCACTACCAATTATTCTATACTGTCTTTACTACTGATAACTGAAAAAGGGTGGTTAACAAAAAAACTTGACATGGTATTTTAAATATAATGGGAAAGGTACGCTCAGATATACTCAAATCAATTATGCCAAAAAAACAATATTTTCCGACTAACTAAGAGGTCCGCCAGAAAGTCTAATAACTGATAACTGAAAAGAGGAAGTTTGATAAGTGGTAACTAATAGATTAAAGAGGAAGTCTGATAACTAATAACTGGAAAAGCTGATAACTGATAACTGATAAGTGATAGTTGAAAAAAGGGTGGTTGACAAAAGAACTTGACATGGTATTACTAAGTATAATGGGAAAGGTGCGCTCATATATACTCAAATCAATTATGCTCAAAAAACATACTTTTCTATCGGGTAGTACCCTAGAAAGTTTAATAACTAATAACTGAAAAAAGGAAGTTTGATAACTGGTAACTAATAGATAAAATAGATCAAGAGAAAGCCTGATAACTAATAGCTGGAAAGTCTAATAACTAATAACTGAAAAAAGGGTNGATATACTCAAATCAATTATGCTCAAAAAACATACTTTTCTATCGGGTAGTACCCTAGAAAGTTTAATAACTAATAACTGAAAAAAGGAAGTTTGATAACTGGTAACTAATAGATAAAATAGATCAAGAGAAAGCCTGATAACTAATAGCTGGAAAGTCTAATAACTAATAACTGAAAAAAGGGTGGTTGACAAAAGAACTTGACATGGTATTATAAATATAATGGAAAAGGTGCGCTCATATATACTCAAAGCAATTAGGCTCAAAAAACCATACATATCTGTCTATTGGGTAGTACCCTAGAAAGTCTAATAACTAATAACTGAAAAAAGTGAAGTCTAATAACTAATAACTGGAAAAGCTGATAACTGATAACTGAAAAAAAGGTAGTTGAGGAAAAAACTTGACATGGTATTATGACATGGTATTATAAGTATAATGGGAAAGGTGCGCTCATATATACTCAAAGCAATTAGGCTCAAAAAACCATTCTTTCCTACTCTGATAAGTAATAAATAGAAAAGCTGATAACTGATAACTGATAACTGACTGGGTAGTACCCCACAAAGTCTAATAACTGATAACTGAAAAAAGGCAGTTTGATAACTGGTAACTAATAGATAAAAAGGAAGTCTGATAACTAATAACTGATAAGTGAAAAAAGGGTAGTTGACAAAGAAACTTGACATGGTATTATAAGTATAATGGGAAAGGTGCGCTCAGATATACTCAAATCAATTATGCTCAAAAAACCATTCTTGCCTACCAGATAGTACCCCACAAAATCTAATAACTGATAATGGAAAAGAGGAAGTCTGATAACTGATAACTGAAAAAGCTGATAACTGAAAAGCCATGCAGTTAGGAAAAGTCTTGGAACGACGTTACAAAATTATTGACTCTCTCGGAAGTGGAGGTTTTGGAGATACCTACTTAGCCGAGGATTTGCAGTTACCAGGAAATCCGAAATGTGTCGTTAAACATCTCAAACCTAAAGTTCGAGACCCAGAAGTTTTAGCTACTGCCAAAAAATTGTTTGATAGAGAAGCAGAAACCTTATACAAATTAGGCAAAGACTCAGACCAAATACCAAAATTATTTGCTCATTTCCAAGAAGGAAAAGAATTTTACCTAGTACAAGAATATATAGAAGGGCAAGACATAAGTAAAGAACTGACAAAAGGGAAAAAATTAAGCGAGTCTTACACCATCACCTTACTCACAGGAATCTTAGAAGCATTAACCATAGCTCATCAAAATAATATAGTTCACCGAGACATCAAACCACAAAATTTGATGCGCCGTAAGTCAGATAACAAAATAGTATTGATAGATTTTGGCGCCGTCAAAGAAATAAGTGTACTAACCACAGCGAACCAACCAGGTGCAACAACTTTAACAGTAGCAGTCGGAACACCTGGGTATATGCCAAGCGAACAAAGTAGAGGGCAACCAAAACTAAGTAGCGATATCTATGCAGTGGGAATGGTGGGAATAAAAGCACTGACTGGTAAAAACCCAGAAAATTTACCAAGAGATTCCAAGACCGAACATATTATCTGGCGAAATGAAGCAGGAGTCAGCGATCGTCTGGCAAATATTTTGGATAGGATGGTACATGAATATTTTGTCATGCGTTATGAAAATGCGGCGGAAGTATTAGAAGTATTAGAAGGATTAAATATTCAGACTACTTAAACAAAAACGGTAATAAAAACTGGTCAAACAAAAACGGTAGTAGTAAACCCTCAACCTCCACCCGATCAAACTAGAAGACAAATATTGATATGGGGAGGTTTAGCAGGAGGTGGGTTTGTCACGGCCATATTAACTANTTTGTCATGCGTTATGAAAATGCGGCGGAAGTATTAGAAGTATTAGAAGGATTAAATATTCAGACTACTTAAACAAAAACGGTAATAAAAACTGGTCAAACAAAAACGGTAGTAGTAAACCCTCAACCTCCACCCGATCAAACTAGAAGACAAATATTGATATGGGGAGGTTTAGCAGGAGGTGGGTTTGTCACGGCCATATTAACTAATTTGTTGAGTAGAAGACCTCCAGAAAATATTTCTACTTCCCAACCAACTTCAGAAAGAACACCAGAAAATATTTTTCCTCCAGAAACTACACCGGAAAATATTTCTCCTCCCGAACCAACTCCAGCACCTCCCCCTCCACCACAATCAGAATTTCCTATTCAGACATTTACTACTGTCAGAGTTAATAGGAGAGGAGAAATAATAAGTCGTCTTCCAGGTAAGGCAGAAGTAATGACAGAAAATTTTAATGGGGTCTCCCTAGAAATGGTAAAAATTCCTGGAGGTAGATTTCTTATGGGTTCTCCAGAAACAGAAGTAGGAAGAAGAGATAATGAAGGTCCGCAACATTATGTAGATGTGCCAGAATTTTTTATGGGAAAGTATCCAGTTACTCAAGCACAGTGGGAAGCGGTTATGGGAAATAATCCTTCTTACTTTAAAGGTGCGAGTCGTCCTGTAGAAAGAGTAAATTGGAACGACGCGACAAAGTTTTGTCGGAAACTCTCAGAAATAGTAGGTAAAAAATATAGTTTGCCCAGTGAGAGTCAATGGGAATATGCGCGCCCGTGCAGGAACAACAACACCATTTTATTTTGGGGAAACTATAACGTCTGAGTTAGTTAACTTTCATGGTAACTNGCGCCCGTGCAGGAACAACAACACCATTTTATTTTGGGGAAACTATAACGTCTGAGTTAGTTAACTTTCATGGTAACTATACTTATGCTAATGCACCGAAAGGAAAATATCGTCAACAAACAACGGATGTGGGAATTTTTCCTCCCAATAGTTTTGGCTTATACGATATGCACGGCAATGTGTTGGAATGGTGTGCTGATGATTGGCATGAGAATTATAATGGTGCGCCTACAGATGGAAGTGTTTGGTTAGATGGAAATAAAAATCTTTCACCGCTGCGGGGCGGTTCGTGGAACCACTTTTCTAATAACTGCCGTTCTGCGTCTCGCATCAACCTCAGTAGGCGCGAGCTCTACGTCAAAGTTTTTGGTTTTCGTGTAGTATGCGATGACCGGAGAACTCTTTAACCCTTTTCTCTTTTCCTCTTTTCCCCTTTTCCCTCTTTATTCTTTTCTCTTTCCTTCCCGCGAAGGGGGTAAAATTTTTTTTCAGGGTGGCAAGACAGGGCAAGGCAAAGATTTTGCCACGGATACACGGATAAAGAGAAGTTAGAAGTCAGAAGTCAGAAGTCAGAAGTTTTTATGAAGTTGTAAGTTTGAGGTTTTGGCTGCATTCTGTGAAGCAACCAAAAAAAATCGGCGTAAAAAGGATTTACTCCTTGCGTCGGCAAAAAAATCATGGTAAGATTATATGGTGGGGTTAGTTCGTACCTACACATGACTTTTTATTCAATACGATATCGCTAAAAACAGATTTTGCCACGGATACACGAATAATTATGTGACCTAAGAGAAGGGATAGAATGACCTTCTACACTTGAGCGCTAAAAATCAAAGGCAAAAATATTTTGTGAAGCACCAAAAAAAGTCAGTGGTAAGAAAAATATAGAAGCAATGAAATTCCTTTCTGTTTCGCGATCGCTAAAAATCACAGAAAAATCTCATTGTGTGAAGCACACTAAAGAAAGTCAGTAGTAGAAAGGTTTGACTTTTCCACAATCACCCTCGGATTTTGCCATGAATCAGAGAATCTACATTTTATGAAGCACCCCAAAAAAAAATCGGCGCCGAAAGGATTTACTGGTTGCGTCGGCCAAAAAATCATGGTAGAGTTTAAGTAGTGGGAGTCACTCGTACCTACGCATGACTTTTTATTCAACTATCAAAGATAGTCAGACAAGTATATTGGTACAGATGTACGGATGATTATGATACCGAGTAGAAGGGATAGAAGAAAATTCCGCACCTGAGCGATCGCGAAGGTAGAGAAAAATCTCATATTGTGAAACACCCCTAGAAAAAAGTTAGTGATAGGAAGGTTTTATTCTGACAGAAGCGATCGCTCAAATTGGCAAAAATCTCATATTGTGAAGCACCCAGAGGAAAAATTTTGCCACAGATGTACAGATCGGAAAATCTGCATTTTGTGAAGCACCAAAAAAATCGGCGCCGAAAGAATTTACCTCTTGCGTCGGCCAAAAAATCATGGTATAGTTTAAATAGTGGTTGTCGCTCGTACCTACACATGACTTTCTATTCAACTAAAAAACATAGTCAGACAAGAATATTGCCACGGATGTACGGATGATTATGTTACCGAGTAGAAGCGATAGAAAAACCTTCCGCAGTTGAGCGCTAAAAATAAAAGGCAAAAATTATTTTGTGAAGCACCCGAAAAAGTCAGTATTAGGAGAAATATAGAAACAATGAAACTCCTTTCCACTTCGCGATCGCTAAAAATCAGAGAAAAATCTCATTCTGTGAAGCACACTAAAGAAAGTCGGTAGTAGAAAGGTTTGACTTTTCCACAATCACCCTCGGATTTTCCCATGAATCAGAGAATTTACATTTTGTGAAGCACCAAAAAAAAATCGGCGCCGAAAGGATTTACTGGTTGCGTCGGCAAAAAAATCATGGTAGGATTATATAGTAGGGTTCGTTCGTACATACGCATGACTTTTTATTCAATACCAAAACATCGTCAGACCAATTTCAGTTATCAGTATTCATAGTTCAACAAACAGAAATTACTCAACTTCATCAATGGCAAAAAAGAGAAAAAAGTTGATATTAGTAGTAAACGTATAATTGGAATTTCCCCCAACGAGTGACAGAAATTACCAATGTTACCATCAAATAAATAGCTTCTTCAGACTTCCAATGGCTAAGTCATTTCAGTTATCAGTTATCAGTTATCAGTACATATAGCCTAATTATTAATTATTAATCGTTAATTATTAAATTCCTTGCCTCCTGAGCTAAATTTTTTAAAATACTAAGTACATCATACAAATCATTTCCTGGATTAAAGATATCGAATATTCTAGATACAGCATACTGTGATGTTTCTCCTTTTACTAATTTAAAAAATCGAAAGCTATTACCATTCAGAATTAAACCATAAGTTGCGTGGTTATAATTAGGATTAACAAGCATATAAGTTAGTAATTGTGACCTACCAACTTCTAAAGAAAAAGCAGCTTGTTTAGATTCGATCGCCATTAGCAAAATTTGTTCAGATACAACTAATAAATCAATTTTTCCTTTCATAATAATTCCTCCATCTTCTAGGGAAATTTTTATAGATTTTTCTGACTTGATGCGGAAGGGAGGAAGGTAGAGGTTAGCTAAATCTAATAAGGGAGATAAGACTACCATTTTGACAGTATTTTCTAAGATAGGTAGGTCTTCTAATAAATTAGAATAGCTGGCTTTAACTCGGTCTAATCTTTGTTTTTATGCTGAGGATATTTCAGGTAGTTCATATTGCAATTCTGGAAAAAATTTATCATTTTCAACTAACTCTAGGCTGAATTTTTCCCTAAGTATCTGTAAATTTATTTCTTGTGCTGATAGAGTTTGAACCATGATTTTTTAATAAGTTGTTGTGCAAAATAAATTTTCTTGTTGAGAGAGGAAAAACGGAGTCATTTCAGTTATCAGTTATCAGTTATCAGTTATCAATCAAATACGAATTTAATCTCTATTCCCTATTCCCTCAACTTGTAAAACTTTGTACCTCATCAACTCCAGAACTGCTGTAATTTTAAACATTGTATCAAAAATCTCTAGTTTAATTAGAGACTGATAATCCAATACTTACTTATTATTGTGGAATTTTTCTTCTATTGCTCTATACGCAACATAGGGCAAACGCATCTTATTTTGAAGTTCTGACAGGGCAAGGATGTCAGGCTTATGAATATTTATACTTATTACTCCTCTAAAGCTTAACGGCACAAGCTTCGAGAATTTAGATGCGTTTGCCCTGATACGCAACAGTCGATACATTTTATGAAGCACTCCGCCAGAGGGATGAATAGTGAAATTTTTCTTCTATTGCTCTATACGCAACAGTCAATACATTTTATGAAGCACTCCGCCAGAGGAGATGAATAGTGGAATTTTTCTACTATTGCTCTATACGCAACAGTCAATACATTTTATGAAGCTCCAAAACAGTGAAACGCACCCTAATTCTTGGGTTTGGAGACCAAACCCCTACGATATTATAATTCCCCTAAAGGTACTTCAATTAAATCCTGAATAGTCGTAAGTCTTAATCTTTCTAATTCTCGAATCCATTCAGATTCCGAATAAAATTTTTCTTGATACTTTTTCGCCAACTCAGACTCAACAGATAAATCTATTTTTTGCCACATATTTAAAATAGCACTCCGACGTTTTATCGACATAATTAATTCTATAGTTGCTATAGTAGAACGAATTTCCAAAGGCGCTCGGAGGAGATTTTTTTTTGTCTTTTCATCTAAATGAAAAAGATGCTCTAAATTAACAAGTTTATCTGGAATTTCCCAACAACTATCCTGTAACTTTGAAATTAAATTATCTGAATCATTTGTTTCATTTTCCGAGATATTTTCTACAGCAATAATTTGCTGCCATAAAAATCTATTGTGAGAGAAACTAAACTGTAAATCTCTTGCTTCCATTGCATCTTTGACATCTTGACGATAATTCGGACAATGTAAATAAATACGCAATAATAAAGACTCTGCTTCTGCCAATAAACTTTTTTCTACAGGTGCAGATAAAACTGGCTGTGAATTACTTTTTTTCTCCTTAGCCCTAGTAAGATTTATATTATTTCGCGGATGAGATTTTAATTGTTTAGCTACGAGTAACGGCGGTGATAAAGATTCATCTTCAGATAATAGCTTTCTCCAATTAATAAAGACTTGAGTTAATAAATTTTCAGAAATTAATGAAACCCTCCGAGCATCTCCCTTGCTTAAAATTTCCGCACAATATTGTAGATAATAAGTAAGCTGACTATCATTAGTTATCTTAGTTAAAATTTTCACTATTTCTTGATTTACTTGAGCATATTCATCTGCCAGACTCAGATTTTTACTTTTTACCATATTTTGAATTTGCCAATCAATCCAAAGAGGAGAATTAATCAATAATTCCTGATACTTTTCAGCAGAATAAACTCTCAAATATTCATCAGCATCTTTCCCATCAGGAATATTCAAAACTCTTAATTGAACATCCCCACTATAAGCAAACTTTTCTATTTCTCCTATTGCTCTGTCAGTAGCTTGAATACCTGCTCGGTCAGCATCAAAATTTAAGATAATTTGTTTAGATTCCGTATAACGTAAAAGTTGTTTAATTTGAATTGAACTTAACGCCGTACCCAGAGAAGCAACAACATTATTAATACCCGAAGCATGAAGAGCTATAGCATCAAAATATCCCTCTACAATTACAACTTTATCTTGTTTAGCAATAGCAGTTTTTGCCTTATCCAAAGCAAATAAAGTTTTACCTTTATCAAATAATTCAGTCTCAGGAGAATTCAAATATTTAGGTTGTTCNTTTGAATTGAACTTAACGCCGTACCCAGAGAAGCAACAACATTATTAATACCCGAAGCATGAAGAGCTATAGCATCAAAATATCCCTCTACAATTACAACTTTATCTTGTTTAGCAATAGCAGTTTTTGCCTTATCCAAAGCAAATAAAGTTTTACCTTTATCAAATAATTCAGTCTCAGGAGAATTCAAATATTTAGGTTGTTCATCAGTTAGAGTTCTGCCACCAAAACCAATAACTCTACCCTGAACATCATTAATAGGAATTATAAGGCGATCGCGAAATCTATCGTAATAACCAGTACCAGATTTTCTCGGCAAAATTAATCCAGCTTTTTCCACTAATTCTACAGGAAAACCTTTTTGTTCTACCAGATAACCATAAATAGTTTCCCAACCATTAGGAGCATAACCAAGTTGAAATTTTTGAATAGTTTCTTCGGAAATTTGACGTGAATTTTTTAAATACTCTAGAGCAACTTTTCCCTGGGGTTGTTTTAAAGCATATTGATAGAAATTATTAGCTATTGCCAATATTTCATAAAGTTTTTCCCGAAGAGAAATTTGTCGTTGAAATTCTTGTCTATTTTCTGGTGATTCTGTTTTAACTTGTATTTGATAACGTCTAGCTAAATCTAATACTACATCACTAAAAGAAGACTTACCAATTTCCATTAAAAACTTCAAAGAATTACCACCTGCACCACAACCGAAACAGTAGTACATTTGTTTAGTCGTACTAACAGTAAAGCTAGGAGTTTTTTCTTCATGGAAAGGACACAAACCCACATAATCTTTCCCTCGTTTCTTTAAGACAATATGTTCTGAAATAACATCATAAATATCTGCTCTTTGCTTAACTTCTGAAATAGTATCTTGATGAAAACGGAAATTATTCATATTAAATCAGGGAATAGGGAGTAGGGGATGTATAATAGCATTTCTCAAAAACCTTGCTATATTTGATTAGGTGGAAGAGGGACGTTGCATAAGGGCGTCCGTACGGGAGTGTGGGAGGTGTGGGGAAGG
>NZ_LGSU01001474.1 GCF_002260545.1 Hydrocoleum sp. CS-953
TACGACTCCACCCAGACGTATTAGTAGAGGATATGCGCGTTGGCAAATTTTTAGTTGTACAAGGAGTACGCGCCCACTTTTTCTGTATGCTAACCGATGTTTTATTAGGAACATCCAGCGAACGAATAATGATTAACCCCCCCTACCTACAGATGATTTTTTGCAATCTGTTTTAGCTGGAGGTAGCACCTACGGAACTATCGAACTTGCCCCAATGTTAATGTTAGTTCTTGCTCCAGAAACATCACCAGTTTCTTTCAACTTCAACGAAAAAAATGACAATCAAAAAAAATCTCAATCCATAGAAAATTTAGCATCCTTTGAAGCTCAAACCAGTGCCGAAATTAAATTAATGCCAGTCAAAACTATTCCTAGTCATTTTTCCCAAGTTTATGAAGCAAGTGTGAGAGATTTTAGTTTAGTTTTTGGCAGGGAAGACGATACGAGTCGCCGGAATTTTGCTGTGGGTAAACCTATTGATATGGATGTACCTGTTTGTTTAGATTTAGATAGATTTGTAGAACGGAGTAATGGAATTTTTGGTAAGTCGGGAACTGGTAAATCTTTTTTGACTCGTCTTCTTTTATCTGGCATTATTCGGAAGGGTGCTGCCGTAAATTTAATCTTTGATATGCACTCTGAATATGGTTGGGAAGCTATGGCGGAGGGGAAACAAGTTAATACTGTAAAAGGTTTACGACAATTATTTCCCTATCGAGTGGAACTGTGGACTCTAGACCCAGAATCTACTAAACGTAGAGGGGTACGCGATGCACGAGAATTGTATTTGAGCTATAACNATTCGGAAGGGTGCTGCCGTAAATTTAATCTTTGATATGCACTCTGAATATGGTTGGGAAGCTATGGCGGAGGGGAAACAAGTTAATACTGTAAAAGGTTTACGACAATTATTTCCCTATCGAGTGGAACTGTGGACTCTAGACCCAGAATCTACTAAACGTAGAGGGGTACGCGATGCACGAGAATTGTATTTGAGCTATAACCAAATAGAGGTTGAAGATATTGGGTTGGTGCAACGGGAGTTAAATTTGTCTGAGGCAAGTATTGATAGTGCAAATATTCTCAGAAGTGAATTTGGTAAATCTTGGATTACTCAATTATTGGCAATGACTAATGAAGATATCCAAATATTTTGTGATGAAAAGAGAGGTCACAAAGGTTCAATTATGTCGTTACAAAGGAAATTATTACGACTGGATAATCTGAAATATATGCAGACAAAAAATACTAACAATTATATAGAGGAAATTTTAGAATCTTTAGATGCAGGGAAGCACGTTATNTTGGTAAATCTTGGATTACTCAATTATTGGCAATGACTAATGAAGATATCCAAATATTTTGTGATGAAAAGAGAGGTCACAAAGGTTCAATTATGTCGTTACAAAGGAAATTATTACGACTGGATAATCTGAAATATATGCAGACAAAAAATACTAACAATTATATAGAGGAAATTTTAGAATCTTTAGATGCAGGGAAGCACGTTATTATTGAATTTGGTTCCCAGTCAAATATGCTTTCCTATATGTTGGCTGCTAATATGATTACTCGCCGAATTCATAATAGTTATGTGCGGAAAGCAGATAAATTTTTAAGTTCTAAAAATCCTAATGATCGTCCTCAACAATTAGTCATAACTATTGAGGAAGCTCACCGTTTTCTCGACCCTGCTATAGTACGTTCAACTATTTTTGGTACTATCGCTAGGGAAATGCGGAAATATTTTGTGACTCTATTAGTTGTAGACCAGAGACCTTCCGGAATAGATGCAGAAGTTATGTCTCAAATAGGTACGAGAATTACAGCTCTTTTGAATGATGATAAAGATATTGATTCTATTTTAACGGGGGTTCCGGGGGGCATAGCTTGGCGGACGGTTTTGGAANTAGTCATAACTATTGAGGAAGCTCACCGTTTTCTCGACCCTGCTATAGTACGTTCAACTATTTTTGGTACTATCGCTAGGGAAATGCGGAAATATTTTGTGACTCTATTAGTTGTAGACCAGAGACCTTCCGGAATAGATGCAGAAGTTATGTCTCAAATAGGTACGAGAATTACAGCTCTTTTGAATGATGATAAAGATATTGATTCTATTTTTACCGGAGTTTCTGGGGGTCATAGTTTGCGGTCTGTTTTGGCAAAGTTGGATTCTAAACAGCAAGCGTTGGTATTAGGTCATGCGGTACCGATGCCTGTGGTAATTCAGACTCGTGCTTACGACCAGACCTTCTATCAGGAAATTGGAGATATCGATTGGCGGTATGTTTCTGATAATGAATTGTTTGAAGCAGCTCAGGTAGCTTTGGATGATATTGGGTTTTAGTTAAGGAATTGCTTGCTGGAATGACACTCTAGCTGGGTGCCTTGGAAAAATATCAGGAATGGAGAGAAGAAACTATCAATTCTTTCCCCCTACTCCCTACTCCCTCTTTTCTGGAGATATCTATTCCAGAGTGTGGTAGTCACCACGATCGGGACATAAATGCAAGTATAAACATTTTGGCTGCGGGACTCGCAGTGTCAGCGCCAGTCGCTCATGGGGGAAACCCCCAAGACCCCGCTGGCTTGTCTGTGGAGCGACTGTAAGACCCGAAGGGAGTAAGTCCCAGAAGGCAGGTGCTATGAGACAGAAAGCCTCTAACAGCGATGTTAGGGAATCCCGCGCTGTCTAGTAAGAGCAGCGTCGGGAGGATGTCAAGACCAGACTTTTTATCAGGAAATAGGGGGTATCGATTGGCGGTATGTTTCTGATAATGAGTTGTTTGAAGCAGCTCAGGTAGCTTTGGATGATATTGGGTTTTATTGAGTTCTCCAGGGGTTAAAACACCCTGGATTCAGTAGCTGTTGTGCTACGCGGGTTAAAACCACGCTACGCACTGCTGACGATATGATAAGGTTAAAGAATCCAACCTACATCGTTGTGGCAGACTCAAAACTGCCCTAGAGACCTTGGCTAGAGATAACCCTAGCTGTGTCGATACTTTTCGGAGAATATTAGCTGCTGCGTTACAATCAGCATTAATAACTTGACCCGATGCCGAGCGATACAGACCACGCTGAACACGCTTTCCTGATGGTCTCCACCCTTCAGGTTTCTCACCGAAAGTAGGTAGAAAATCATCGTCTAGGAAACTTGCTTTGCTAGTATAACTTTCCNGAGCGATACAGACCACGCTGAACACGCTTTCCTGATGGTCTCCACCCTTCAGGTTTCTCACCGAAAGTAGGTAGAAAATCATCGTCTAGGAAACTTGCTTTGCTAGTATAACTTTCCTCAGTCAAGATCAAGTTAAGTCCATGCTGTTGACACAATTGAGCTATTCTAGCTTTTAATTTAGCTGTTGGGATTTGCACAAAGTTTTGGTTATTCTTGGAACCGATATTAATTCCGTCTTTGATACCTTTGTTCCAACCAAATATGACGGTACTTATTTGATGCTCTAAGCACCAGTTAATGACAAACCTAGCTGCTTTATTCACATTGTCACGCATTTGGCGGTTACGCTTTTCGGTTATAGCAGCCAATTTTTCATCCCAGTAATCTCCTGCTTTGCCTTGCTTAATCTTGGCTAGTTGCTTGTTGTACCATTGCCATACGAGATTTTACCTTCCTGCCATCAACTATAAAAGCCTTACCTACATTACTTACACAGGCTAACCAGTTATTCAATCCNGCTTTATTCACATTGTCACGCATTTGGCGGTTACGCTTTTCGGTTATAGCAGCCAATTTTTCATCCCAGTAATCTCCTGCTTTGCCTTGCTTAATCTTGGCTAGTTGCTTGTTGTACCATTGCCATACGAGATTTTACCTTCCTGCCATCAACTATAAAAGCCTTACCTACATTACTTACACAGGCTAACCAGTTATTCAATCCTGGGTCAATACCTAAGACATTTTCTGCTATGGGTTGAGCTTGGTCTGGTTCTGGTTGGTTGTATGCAAATTCTAGATAAAAACAGTTATTTCTAGGTGCAAACCTAAATTCTTTAATCTGTTTAAAGTCTAGATTACTTGGCATTGGCAATAGGAAATGGTCAATGCCAAACCATGCCTTTACCTGATTACCTAATGGAAATTTCAGCATTCCATTGACTAGCTTAACCCAACGTGCAGGATAGCTAACAACTGCCAAGCCTCCTTTTTTACGATATTTCGGTGGTCTGGGTTTCTCTGCTAACTCGCCATTTTTATACATGGAGGCTAACTTAGCATAGGAGTTAAAAGACTCAATCACTGAATGCAAAGCTTGTTGGGCACAAGCAGACCTCATGGCTTTAAAATGTGGATTACTTTTAAGCTGAAAATCTAATTCAGCTTTAGTTAAAAACTTCCCTGCTTTGAACAGCATTTGCCGACAATAGTAGATCCCACAATTTGTTAATTTATTGGCCTCAGTACAAATATATTCCAGGACTGCTATAATTTTTGGCGTGCTATTAACTAGATGTTGCTGACATCCATACATTTGATTTACCTCCTGTAGATATAATAGCACTATTAAACATATTCTGTCTACAGATTTGATGTTTGCGCAGCATTCCGTAGGAAAGAAAAAACCAGATGAATATAGAAGAAATCCCCACTCAGTTACATTAATCAACTACCACTTTGTCTTTTGTCCAAAACGGAGAAAAGCTGTACTCATAGGTCAAGTTAAACAAAGGTTACAAGAGATAATTTTTGAGTTATGCACTGAACATGACTGGCGGTTAATCGCACTAGAAATCATGCCAGACCACCTACACCTGTTTTTAGAGGTTGACCCAACTTTTGCACCCTCTGTAATTATCAAGCGAGTCAAAGGTAGGGCCTCTCATCACTTGAGAAAAGAATTTCCCAGATTGCTGAAATTGCCTACTCTGTGGACACCAAGCTTTTTCTGTGCAACTACTGGCAATGCTTCAACACAGACAGTTATGAAGTATATTGAGAGCCAGATCTGATGGTTGATATGAAGAGACTNGGTTGACCCAACTTTTGCACCCTCTGTAATTATCAAGCGAGTCAAAGGTAGGGCCTCTCATCACTTGAGAAAAGAATTTCCCAGATTGCTGAAATTGCCTACTCTGTGGACACCAAGCTTTTTCTGTGCAACTACTGGCAATGCTTCAACACAGACAGTTATGAAGTATATTGAGAGCCAGATCTGATGGTTGATATGAAGAGACTTGAAAAATTAGAAAGGGAAAACTTTTCAACCCTAATACTGCTGCAATTTCCCACAACCAAACAGCACAAATTAACTGAAGTTATGGTCAGTCAAGCTTTTCTCGCAAATAAATATTTTTTTGTAATGATTTACTACCTATGGAAACAAACTATATAAAAATTTGTCTGCTAGGTTGTCTTGCAGGGTCTTGTGAAAATTCAGTATGTATAAATTCCACAGAATTATAAGTATTAATCCACAAATGAGCGCCACAAGGTGCGGGATTGTAAGGTTCATAGACAATTTGGCAAGGACCTGGAATATATAACTCATAACCATAGTCGTTACGCTTGCCGTCTTTAACAGAAAGGACTGGTTCCAGTTTCCCAGGAGGTTTACCGAAATTACCTTTAATCTTGTTTTGATTAACATGAATCATTTNTTGAGCTAGTAAAACTAATAAACGTTGACGGGAGATACCTAATAAAAAAGATGCTTCTCTAGTACGCATGATTTTTTCCTCAACTGTTGTACAATAGTAAGTGTCTAATAAAAAGGTAACTTTGAGAAAGTTACCTAAAGATAAATGTAAATTAAATTATTGATTTTATAAATCTAGATAATTTAGAGGCTACCCAAATTTGCTAAACCAAGAATCACACCAGCACCTAAAATATGACCGAAGCTTGTAGTTGCTAAAACACCAGCTACTCCAAAACCACCGAAAAAGTTAGAAGCAGGCATGGCTGGACCCACACTAGGATATTTTACTGTTAACTTGCCGAAGGCGATCGCTACGATATTACAGATAATCATTATTAAGGCAATTTTAGGACTCCAGCTAAAAGTATTGGGGCCAAGTGTTAATAAGGTTGAGTAAAGCATTTTTTCTTCTCCTATACCTAAATATGTAAATTGAAAATGTCAATGGCATCTTTATATCAGAAAATTGTTCTTTTTTTTCTTCTGGTGAGACTTAGCAATAATTCTTTACAATTTCTACCTGGAATTTAAGAGATTCTGGAGTTTTGGATTAATCAGGGTTTCCCGATCAATTCTCAAAGCATTTATATATAAAGGCTTTAGCCTTTTTAGGGGGGAAATGCCAGGTATCACGTCTAAAACGCTCAAAAAGTTAGCATTTTAGGCAAACAAGGGCAAAAAAATTACTCCCCTACTCCTTAAAAAGACTTTTTCAGCAAACCCTAATTAGGGCTTGCTGATTAATTCTCGCGCGTATTAACAGCTAAAGGCAAAAGCATTTTTGGGTTGAAAAAAGTGCTAGCTTTTCGGTGGAAAAAGCTCAAAAAGCTAGTATTTTGGGCTGATTATGGCAGAAAAATTACTATATCCAATTTTTTTGACTACCTCCTCTATAATAAATAAAAAAAGTATGACGCAAGTAAGTAGGTGAGCTTAATTATCGGTTCAATAGCAATGAAGATTTAAAACGGTGAGAACCTATTGGTAACTTGCTTCTAGGTTCTTTTTCAAATTTTTTATTTTAACCTCTATTTATGCCTACTTACTTAGTAGAAGAAATTATTGATGACTCGCCTAATCCAGAACTAAAGCCACCCTCAAAGGGCGAGGCTTCAGACCCACTTTTTTGGTGAAACTATTTTTCTTGCTCCTGTTTGCGCTTTAAGGAAGTAGCACCTAAAGCACCTGCTCCTAACAAACCCAGTAGAGCAGTAGGTTCAGGTACAGCTTCAGGTAGAGACTCAGCAGTCGCAAAAGCAACTTCGCCAATACCACATAAATTCGCATTTTCACAGCCTGTTATCTCAAATTGGACGAATTGTGCATTGACAACAGAGCCGAAATCAATTACTTCCGCAGAATAATCGTTATTAATTGGATTATTGATCGGAGATACTCCACTCAAAATAGTAGAGAAATTCACCCCATCATTAGAAGACAATATATTGAAAGAGGAAATCCCGGCACCTTCTTCGTTCCAAAGTGCAAGGCGGTCAATAGCCAAAATACTACCGAGATCGTAGGTTATAGTTTGGTTAGGGCCTTGAAAATTACTGAACCATTCGTTACCAGCGAATACTAGAGTGTGTAGAGGATTTTGAGCGAGATAAGTATCAAAATCATCTACGCCACTCGTAAATCCAATACTGAGACCTGATTGGTTAATGGTGTTGATAATTTCCCCACCAGGTGTAAATTCTGAAGTTGCCGTTGCATCCACTGGGCTGACGATCAAAGCAGCTTGAGCTGGGTTAATATCTACCAGCATAGTTAAACCTAATGTTGTAGCAGCAGCAATGGAAAGCTTTTTCAACATGATGATAAAATTCCTGTGTCTGTTGTAATTTGATGAGAGTAACTTTAGGTATAGCCCTTATAATCAGTGCTTTAACCTTTTGTTTGTTTCCTATACTTCTATTAAACCCTCCCCAAAAAACATTTGCAATACCTTTTTCTCAATTTTACAGAATCTTTAAATTTGCTGAGAAGATTTTGAAGAGTAAAATCAGTGGTATGAATTATGAAATAAGGGTTTGAGATATCTAGCTCTGCCCAAGAAAAAAATGAAAATTTGAGATCATAACCGTGTAATCGCTGACAGTTAAAAACAAGAGTGTAAAAAGAAAAAAGTGAAAATCAACAAACACAAAAAGCTGTTCAAAATTTTAAATAGTAGATAATCTAGGTATTAGCATCAGGGAAAAAAACCGAATCAGTAGAGAAGAAAACTAGCTATAGGAGAAGGTGAATTTACTTAAGTAAGATGAAATAGAATAATTAATCCAAAAGTCCAGGGCATCAAACAAAGTCCATTAACTGGACATTATTGTAACTCAAGGCCATTTATAGCCCTAAGCCCTCGCCATACCGTTTCACACAAGTCATAACTTTACGGAATCTTTGGTTTTTCCAATGATATTTTTTGTAATTTAAATCAGCGAAATTAATTGCTAAATAAAGCTTTGAGGTGCATAGTTATACAAAAATTAATTATGAAGTTTTGATCGAGTTGGATTTGATAGTACATTTAGGCAGCTTGAGAGTGCTAAGGAAAGAGTTTGAGCAAAAATGTGAGCTTCTTGCCGAGATTAGCTAACTAAACCTTCACTGATGGGAGCAAGATGCTCCCACTAGCCAACAATTGAATTGAATCTTGACTGATATAGCAGTCCTAAATAGGTTGTAATTTTGATCGTAGGGGTTTGGTTTCCAAATCCCCTCTTAGTTTGGGGAAACGAGACCAAACCCCTACAGTTTTTTTCACAAATAATTTAGGATTGCTATAGATGTACTGATAACTGATAACTGAATTAAGGCAACCAAATATCAGGAAATATAGACTTTCCAACTTCTCGCACTGACTGATTAATCATCCTAGCAAATTTAATATGTTCTTCATCGTCTTCCACCGGAATAATATTAGCTTTCTCCCCTAACTTAAACTTATCGACTATTAAATTTGCAGCTTCCAAACCAGTCACATAAGCTTTTTCCTGAGACCACGATCCATGACGATTAACAATCCAATCCCCACTCATAAATACATTCTCAAAACTTGTCTTTGCCGGGAGTAAATATTGATAGCTACCAGGGAAAAAATGAGTCACTCCTTCCCTCACCCTTACAACACTTTGGTCAATAATTTCTGCCTCTCTAAATTCAGAAATACAACTTGCTAAATATCCCCGCACAATTTTTATTATTTCCTCGTCAGCCAAAGGTAAAAATTGATTAGCATGATAAAAATCTACTTCTACAACCGTTCCTGGTTCATGTCGAAATTCGTCATGTAAAGCATTCAAATCAAAAAACGTCCAACCAGTAGTTGCATCAAATCCAAAACAAGCATTAGAAGCACGAGGAATCGGAATTTTTCTATCAAACCATAATCTAACTCCTAATACATCAACTCCACCCAGATTATTAATATTCCTAAATTCTTGACGACTTTGTAAAGCTTCACTTCCTGACAAAATCTTTTTCATTCCACTAATACCAACAGCAAAAATTACAGCATCCGCCTCAAATATTTCCTCTTCACAAACAACTCCTTTTGCTTTGCCATTATCATCAACAATTAATTCAGTAACTCTCTGTTTTGTCAGAANAAACAAGCATTAGAAGCACGAGGAATCGGAATTTTTCTATCAAACCATAATCTAACTCCTAATACATCAACTCCACCCAGATTATTAATATTCCTAAATTCTTGACGACTTTGTAAAGCTTCACTTCCTGACAAAATCTTTTTCATTCCACTAATCCCAACAGCAAAAATTACAGCATCCGCCTCAAATATTTCCTCTTCACAAACAACTCCTTTTGCTTTGCCATTATCATCAACAATTAATTCAGTAACTCTCTGTTTTGTCAGAACTTTTCCACCTAAACTTTCAATATTTTCCACCCAAGGTTTAAATATCATTTCTCCAACAGTACCTCGACACCAAACCACATCAAAATTAGGTTGATGAGCCAGAATAAAATAATACAACATTCCCAAAGCAGCAGCAGCAGAACATTGTTCTCCCGGAGCAAATAAACCAACTAATAACATGGCATTAAAAGCATCATCATATAATCTTTTAGTCACACCATATTGTTTAAATAATTCTCTCGCTGTTACAGAATCATATCTTCGCCAAGCATCATCCGAATTATCAAAATCTATAAGAGAATAAAGTAGTGGTAGAGCAGAAAGGCGATCGCTCAAAGGCAAGCGTTGAAATTGAGTATAAATAAAAGTACCAAGAGGAGTTGGTAACGGTGGTAAATCTTGAAAAATTGGTGATTCTACTTCTAATCCAGCCGGAGAATATTGAGCCGAACGAGTCCAAGGGGTGAAAGGATTAAGGTTTAGCTCCTTGACAAGAGAAAATATATTATGGTATGGATACCAAAAACCATGTATGCCCACTTCTACTGNTTGAAATTGAGTATAAATAAAAGTACCAAGAGGAGTTGGTAACGGTGGTAAATCTTGAAAAATTGGTGATTCTACTTCTAATCCAGCCGGAGAATATTGAGCCGAACGAGTCCAAGGGGTGAAAGGATTAAGGTTTAGCTCCTTGACAAGAGAAAATATATTATGGTATGGATACCAAAAACCATGTATGCCCACTTCTACTGAACGGCCACCAGGAGTTTTCCAGCCAGCCACTAAACCACCAGGATAAGGGCCAGCTTCTAGAAGTGTAACGTCATAGCCATTTTTAGCTAGGTGGTGAGTGGCTCCTAAACCAGCCCAGCCAGCACCTACTACTACTATCTTTGGAGTTTGAGTTTCTGTTGTCATAGTAAAATTTCGGTAAGTGGGAAACCACCGTCTTTTAAGCGGTGGATGTAAACGACTCGACGGAAATTAATCCGTTCGTCAGGTCAAAAAAATGTGTTATAATTAACTAATAACTTAAAAAGTAGTATCAATGGTATGCATGGCCGGGGGAGAGTAGTGGCAATTGGCACCGCCTTGTATGGGGGAACGGCCGTTTGCCCATACTGCTGCTGTATACGTACTAGGGTACGGTACTGGCAATGTGGTTGTTTCGATTTTTCGGGAACCGTGCAATGTGGAAATCGTGGTTGTAACCCGATTTACAGCTCCTCTGAAAAATCCACGGGACTTTAGTCCGTGGAGTGTCAAACTTCATAAAAATATAGTCAAATATAACATATCCTCCTGCATTGCAGGTGTTATCCTAACGCTCGTGTTAGCGTAGCTCCGACCCAGGAGGCACTACAACACCACGCCAGTTGCGTGACTCTCGAGAGACCCGCCCAACGCACTGGCTCCTCTATCCCATGGTCAAAGACAAAAGGGAGCTGCTTTTTTCGCATTGGTTTAGAGAACCGATGACTTTACTAATTGATTAATCCTTTGCGGGCACTGCGATACAAACAACATTGTGTTGATGCAGTGGCTCACGAGGGAAACCCCATTCAGCGGCGCTACNACCACGCCAGTTGCGTGACTCTCGAGAGACCCGCCCAACGCACTGGCTCCTCTATCCCATGGTCAAAGACAAAAGGGAGCTGCTTTTTTCGCATTGGTTTAGAGAACCGTTGACTTTACTCATTGATTAATCCTTTGCGGGCACTGCGATACAAACCTCTTTGTCTTGATGCAGTCGCTCATGAGGGAAACCCCCTTTGGCGGCGCTGCATCGCTTTACTCTTTTCGGTGAAAAGTTGACTTGATTTTTCTGACCTTTTTTGTATACTGGAATCAAATCATTATCTATAAAACTTGATGCGGAGGTATAAGATTCTTCTGTAATAATTATATTTATCCCTACCATCTTGGCTTTATAAGATAACATTTCAATTAACTTATTATAGGGAACAGATACAAAATTTTGATGATTTCTTTTCCCTAAATTTATCTTCTGCTTCCAGTCTTCATTATGCCCAATTATCAGAGTTCCTCTGCATCTGATTCATTAAAGTATCAATAATCAAACGAGATGCAATATGCAAGGTAATCATTGATTTTAAATTCTCTTTTTAACATCAGCTTTTTCAATCTCTTACTTGATTGATTTTTCCGGAGTTGAGATTGTAGGAAGCTTTTAACTTTGTTATAGTATTAATTGATAGATTTTAACGGTCTGCCATTTATCACTCTTGGGTTTAAGTACACCTTGATTAAAAGTTTCGGCTGTCGCCGACATGATAATGTAGCTAAATTGTTTAATCCAATATCAATACTGGCCTAACGATTTTTCTCTAGCTNGAGTTCCTCTGCATCTGATTCATTAAAGTATCAATAATCAAACGAGATGCAATATGCAAGGTAATCATTGATTTTAAATTCTCTTTTTAACATCAGCTTTTTCAATCTCTTACTTGATTGATTTTTCCGGAGTTGAGATTGTAGGAAGCTTTTAACTTTGTTATAGTATTAATTGATAGATTTTAACGGTCTGCCATTTATCACTCTTGGGTTTAAGTACACCTTGATTAAAAGTTTCGGCTGTCGCCGACATGAAAATGTAGCTAAATTGTTTAATCCAATATCAATACTGGCCTAACGATTTTTCTCTAGCTCCTATTGTTTTTCGCATTTCTCATAAATCACCTCAATTACATAATGATTAAGTCTAGGGACGAGACGAACTTGTTTAAGAGCGTGAAGTTGGTACTAATGTTTTTAGATAAATGCCAGTTTTACTGGGATTAATAATTCCTTGTTTTAGTTGCCTCTTGCTGATAGCTTGTTTAGTATAAACTATAATATTTATTCGGTGTTATTTTATTTTTATATCCACCGAAGAGGAGGACGAGATTTAAACTTTGATGGATTCTCTTTAAAAACTTCGTTCACGGCTAAAAAGCAATTCATGTGTTTCTATCTAGTATCATCAATATTTGTTGAGATACTCGATTCTGGCATTGCTTGATAGTCTGCTTGAGTAGAAAGTGTTTTTTGTAGGTCATAGTAGGATAGATTTTTCTTTTCAAATATCCAAGAGGTCCGAACTAAATAATTAGCATGAGTTTAAGAGATTTTTCGACAAGAAACACAGTCGGTCAATTTCAACATAAAACCGNGTCTGCTTGAGTAGAAAGTGTTTTTTGTAGGTCATAGTAGGATAGATTTTTCTTTTCAAATATCCAAGAGGTCCGAACTAAATAATTAGCATGAGTTTAAGAGATTTTTCGACAAGAAACACAGTCGGTCAATTTCAACATAAAACCGATGTGTTGAGGGATTAAAATTACGATTAGGCTCTCTTGAGTTCGGAATTTTTATGATTATTGAGTCGGCAATTCTGAACCAGTTTCATTGTACCATATCTTGTCACCTACCATTTTATACCAATTACCAAAAGTAATGCTATACTTGACAAAGCTTCAATTATTAAGTAATCAACACAGGCGCATGGAACCTTTTGAATAATTAGCACACCAGGAGCGTATTAATTATTCTCATGTTTACTTCTCCCCAACTCCCCGACTCCCCCAGGGCTGTTTCATTCTCGCAAAAAGCAGAGTGTGGGAAATGTTTGGAGTCTGGGAAGTCTGGGAAGTAAGAAACTCCCAAAAAGTTGATTCAAAAGTTTCCCCGGCCTTAAAATTAATCCTAAGTAACTTTAATTATAGGGAGTAGTCAAATCTGCAAAATTTCTTCATGCCAAAACTTATCACCTAGTGGCCTCAAACCTCAAACCTTCATAAAGATATAGTTAAAATAAAAATATAAAGTCTATATCTTCTAGTGAAAAATAACAAGGATATAGATTATATCACAGAACCTTTATAAAGTCAAGAAAAAAATATTAGTGTCATACTCAACCCAGAACAGCCAAGAGCTGGATCTGAAGACCTTATTTCCATTTGAACTAGACAACTTCCAGAAACAGGCGATCGCCGCCCTGAACGCTGGAAAATCAGTAGTTGTTTGTGCCCCCACAGGCTCAGGCAAAACCCTAATTGGAGAATACGCCATCTATCGGGCCCTGAGTCGTGGACGACGAGTATTCTACACAACACCCCTAAAAGCCCTGTCCAACCAGAAATTACGGGACTTCCGCAACCAATTTGGAAGCGAAATGGTAGGGCTAGTCACAGGAGATACCTCTGTCAACCGGGAAGCACCGATCCTGGTAATGACCACAGAAATCTTCCGCAATATGCTGTATGGTACTCCCATTGGAGAAATAGGCACATCCCTAGAGAGAGTAGAAGCCGTAGTTCTAGACGAATGTCACTACATGAACGATCGCCAACGAGGCACAGTCTGGGAAGAATCAATAATTTACTGCCCCTCAGAAATTCAACTATTAGCCCTCTCCGCCACAGTGGCCAACAGCGATCAACTCACAGACTGGATTCTCAGAGTCCATGGACCTACCGAACTCATCTACTCTGATTTCCGACCAGTCCCCCTAGAATTTAATTTCTCCAACAACAAAGGCTTATTTCCTCTACTCAACAACAATCAGAAAAGAATCAATCNATCAATAATTTACTGCCCCTCAGAAATTCAACTATTAGCCCTCTCCGCCACAGTGGCCAACAGCGATCAACTCACAGACTGGATTCTCAGAGTCCATGGACCTACCGAACTCATCTACTCTGATTTCCGACCAGTCCCCCTAGAATTTAATTTCTCCAACAACAAAGGCTTATTTCCTCTACTCAACAACAATCAGAAAAGAATCAATCCCCTACTCAAGCCGAAAACTAGACAAACAGGTAGAGATAGAAGAGAAAGACAACTAGAACCAATATTACCAGCAGTCTTATCTCAGCTCAAAGAGCGAGATATGTTACCAGCTATCTACTTTATATTCAGTCGTAGGGGATGTGCTCGTGCAGTAACAGATGTAGCACAAGTCAGCAATCTTACTTTGGTCAACGAAGCAGAAGCAGCCAGACTACAGAAGCTAATTCAGGAATTTCTCAAGCGTAACCCAGAGCTAGCTAAGTCTCAACAGTTAGAACCTCTCACCAGAGGAATAGCAGCTCACCATGCTGGAATGTTACCAGTCTGGAAAGGATTAGTCGAAGAATTATTTCAGCAAGGTTTAATCAAAGTAGTATTTGCCACAGAAACCTTAGCGGCAGGAATTAATATGCCAGCCCGGACAACAGTTATCTCCAGTCTCTCCCAACGTACAGATGATGGACACCGACTCCTAAGACCATCAGAATTTCTGCAAATGGCAGGTAGGGCAGGAAGGCGAGNCAGTAACAGATGTAGCACAAGTCAGCAATCTTACTTTGGTCAACGAAGCAGAAGCAGCCAGACTACAGAAGCTAATTCAGGAATTTCTCAAGCGTAACCCAGAGCTAGCTAAGTCTCAACAGTTAGAACCTCTCACCAGAGGAATAGCAGCTCACCATGCTGGAATGTTACCAGTCTGGAAAGGATTAGTCGAAGAATTATTTCAGCAAGGTTTAATCAAAGTAGTATTTGCCACAGAAACCTTAGCGGCAGGAATTAATATGCCAGCCCGGACAACAGTTATCTCCAGTCTCTCCAAACGTACAGATGATGGACACCGACTCCTAAGACCATCAGAATTTCTGCAAATGGCAGGTAGGGCAGGAAGGCGAGGGATGGATTTTCAAGGTTATGTTGTAACTGTACAAACTAGGTTTGAGGGTGCTAAAGAGGCGGCTTATTTAGCAACTTCAGGAGCTGACCCGCTGGTAAGCCAGTTTACTCCTAGCTATGGTATGGTGCTGAATTTACTACAAACTCATACATTGGAGGAGGCAAAGGAGTTAGTAGAACGTAGTTTTGGTCAGTATTTGTCTACCCTATTTCTCATGCCAGAGCGCAAAGAGATTGAGCAAAAGCAAGAGGAGTTGACCTCTGTAGAAAATAAGCTGGGAATTTATGAAGAGAATGATTGGGTTAATCTCGAACAACTACTGGCAGGTTATGAGAAGTTACGGGAAAAAGCAAAAGAGGAGAAACGACTGCTGAAAATTTTGCAGAAGCAGGCAGAGGAAACTAGGATTAAAGAAATGTCTTTGTCTTTGTCTTTTGCAGTGTTGGGAACTATTGTTAGTTTGAAAGGAAAGCACGTTCCTACTGCAAAAAAATCTACTTCAGAAGCAATTCCAGCAGTGTTGGTGGCAAAAGTTCCTGGATCTGGTCAGTCTTCTAACTTCTTATGTTTGGGTAGAGATAATCGGTGGTATGTAGTAGCAGCAATGGATGTGGTGGTTTTACAGGCAGATTTACCTCGGCTGGTTGCTGTGGACTATATGGAATTGCCGGTGGAAATTGATTTTAGGTTGGGGCAATGTCGCAAAGGAGATGAAGTTTCTCTGGCTTTAGCTCAACAAATTCCAGTAGTAGAGCTACCAGTAGATGCTCCAGAAGTTTTAGCACAAATGCAGAAAGTGGCAACGGTAGAAGCACAAGCCGAGGAACATCCAGTGAAGGAATGGGGGAACCCTCGTACTTTGTTAAAGGGTTGGCGACGGATAGGAATGTTAAGGGCAGAAATAGACGATCGCCAAACTCAGTTGGAGGATAAGTTGGCACGCCACTGGCAAGAGTTTCTCAATCTAATTGAAATTTTGCAATATTTTGGATGTCTCCATGGGGTTGAGCCTACGGAGATTGGTCAAGCTTGTGCAGCAATTAGGGGTGATAATGAATTGTGGCTCGGTTTAGCTTTGATGTCTGGCGCTTTAGAGCCACTTGACCCCCATCATTTGGCTGCTGCTTGTGCTGGTCTGGTGACAGAGATTACTAGACCTGATAGTTGGACTCGTTATGAGTTGTCTGTTGAGGTAGACGAGGCTTTGGCTAGTTTGCGGAGTTTACGACATCAGTTATTTCAGGTGCAGCGTAGGTATAGGGTAGCTTTACCTGTTTGGTTGGAACGGGATTTGATTGGTTTGGTAGAACAGTGGGCTTTGGGAGTGGAATGGCAAGAGTTAGTAGAAAATACAAGTCTGGATGAGGGGGATGTTGTCCGGATTTTACGTCGGACTTTGGATTTTTTGTCTCAGATTCCTCATGTGCCTCATTTATCTGATGCTTTGCAACGGAATGCTTATCGGGCTATGCAGTTGATTGACCGTTTCCCTGTTAATGAGTCTTTGGATAATAGTTGAAGTCTCTAGGGGGTAATTAGTTATCGTATCACTAAGGAGTCAGGAGTCAGGAAAGGATTTGAGTAGTATGAATTTTTAAATTCGTATTTAATAGAACATCTCTAAGTTGAGGAAGTAATTTTGCGATTACTGTATAACCGGATTTTATATAAGATGTTGCAATAGTAGGGGCGGGTTCAGTGTTAAATTAATCAGGTTCAACCATATTTCAGATGA
>NZ_LGSU01001475.1 GCF_002260545.1 Hydrocoleum sp. CS-953
ATAGGAATCAGGAATGAGATGTAAGAAAAACTGTAGGGGTTTGGTTTCCAAATCCCATTATTTTAACTATGCTTTGGAGACCAAAACCCTACGATAAAATCTTACAACCTATTTACTGGAGTTTAGACTAACTATAGCTGATAGCTAAATGCTTACCAAGAGATAATTTCTAATTGGTAATTAGAGATAGTTTTCATTATCCACTATCCATTATTTATTATTCATTATCAATTAAATTAAGTACGGTTTTAACCATAGGTAATTATCCATTATTCATTATCCATTAATAAAAAGTATGTTATCCTAAATAAGCAGAAATTGGTAATAGTTACCGAAAAATAAAGGTATAAAGCCTTCTCTTTCAAGAGAAAAAGCGGTCGTTTGCGGAGCATTCCGTTAGGATGGGATGGATGGGTTACCTAACCATATCCAATCGACCAAGAGAAAAGTGTTAGGATATTTCGTTATATTCAATCCTCTTGATTTTCCTTGAGGTAATTATCCATTATCCATTATCAATTATCAATTAATTAATGATGTGAAACCTAAACTTTTAAACAATCGCTATCGAGTTATACGAGCCATCAGTAGTGGTGGATTTGGGGAAACCTTTTTAGCACAAGATACCCAAATGCCTTCTGGTCGCTACTGCGTAATTAAGCAACTTAAAGTAGTTACAAATAATCCTGATATTTACCAAGAGGTACTACAACGCTTTCAACGAGAGGCGGCCATTTTGGAAGAATTAGGGGAAACTAATACTCAAATACCTAAATTATATGCTTATTTTAGCGATACAGCAGGTCAATTTTTCTTAATACAAGAATGGATAGAAGGAGAAACCCTAGCAAAAATAGTAGAAACTAGAGGCAAAATGACAGATAGTTATGTTCATAAAATCCTGATTAGTTTACTATCGGTTATTAATTATATACATAGCAAAAATATTATTCATCGGGATATTAAGCCGGAAAATATTATTTTGCGTCAAGCAGATGATTTGCCAGTTTTAATAGATTTTGGGGCAGTAAAAGAGTCTATTTCTACAGCAATTAATTCTGAAAAAAATACACCTGTTTCTATTATGATTGGTACTCCTGGATATATGGCTTTTGAACAAGCTGCTGGACGACCAGTTTTTGCCAGCGATTTATATAGTTTAGGATTAACAGCTATTTATTTACTCACAGGAAAAATTCCTCAAGATTTGGAAATGGATTTACAAACTGGAAAGATTATTTGGCAGCAATATACTAATAATTTAACTCCTAAATTAGCAGGAATTTTAGATCGGGCAATTCAACCTAATATTAGCGATCGCTTTGCTACAGCTAGAGAAATGTTGGAAGCTTTACAGTCTGATTCGATTCAGGTTTTTACCAATGAAACAAAACAGTCTTATTCATCCTTAGTAGTTGTCAATAATTCTGACAAAACAACAAGTTTAGNGCAATATACTAATAATTTAACTCCTAAATTAGCAGGAATTTTAGATCGGGCAATTCAACCTAATATTAGCGATCGCTTTGCTACAGCTAGAGAAATGTTGGAAGCTTTACAGTCTGATTCGATTCAGGTTTTTACCAATGAAACAAAACAGTCTTATTCATCCTTAGTAGTTGTCAATAATTCTGACAAAACAACAAGTTTAGATTCACCCATAGATAAATATTTAGAACTACCTTTAACTCAACTATCTATCATTCGCAGAAATTGGCAGAAAACTGCAATTATTAGCAGTGCTATTGGTAGTTGTTTTTTGATTGGTATTTTGCTCAAAAATATCTTGATTAAATCTCCCCAACCAGAATTAGAAATACCAACCTTTCCCACACCACCTACCACAGAATTAGTAACATCAATTTCTCAAACAGAAGCTAAAGAATTAATCCAGNTAACTCAACTATCTATCATTCGCAGAAATTGGCAGAAAACTGCAATTATTAGCAGTGCTATTGGTAGTTGTTTTTTGATTGGTATTTTGCTCAAAAATATCTTGATTAAATCTCCCCAACCAGAATTAGAAATACCAACCTTTCCCACACCACCTACCACAGAATTAGTAACATCAATTTCTCAAACAGAAGCTAAAGAATTAATCCAGAATTGGTTAAATGCAAAAAAAGATATATTCGCTCCTCCCTATAATCAAAAACTTGCTGCTGAATTGACAACAGGAAAAGTATATGATACAATTATGTCCTCAAATGGAGCGATCGCCTGGTTAAAAGAAAACAATGCTTACTATCAGTATGGAGTTCAAAAAATAGACAGTATTGAATATTTTTCAACTGAAGGAAATCAAGCAACTATTCAAGTTAAAGTTACCGAAGAATATAAACTATTTAAAAATAAGCAATTAGAAACTAAAAGGTCAGGTTCATCTCAATTAACAGTTATCTATAATTTGCAATTTATAGACGGTAAATGGAAAATAGCTAGTTCTAGAATTATTTAGATAACAGGGAGTAGATTAACCATACATCGAGATGCTAAATTAGGATGAGGATAAATTCAGTCTCAAAACTAAATTTAGAGGAATTATGTCCAATACTGAAATGAGCGATTGGGATATTTCCCAGCTAAATCGTAGACATTTTATGAAACTGTCTGCTGCTGGCGTTGTCTCTTTAGCAGCAATGGAACTATTACCAGAGGCAACCAAGAATGCTAGTGCTGATACGGTAAATGGTAACTTTGAAGAAAAGTATCAAATTTTTGTGCCTGTTGAAACTGCTCGATGGGGTGGCAATCAAAGTGTTACTTTGCGCTCCGGCGATACTATTAAAGTTAAGATTCCCAGACGAGTGACGGAAAATTCCAAGTTGACAGTTAAAGGCGTCGGTCTTGCAGGAAACGACGTGACTCTAATCTGTCATACTCTTTACGATACCAATGGAACAACTGCTGACAGTATTAACGAGGAAATAAATCAAGCTAACTTCATCAAAAAGGAACTGACGACAGACCGTTGCCATACCATTTACGAATCTTTGGAAAATGGTAAGTTTGTTCAAGATTTAGTGGCATTAGATTTGCTGGATTATGTAATAGAATCTTCCAAACTAGATGAAGACATTAGCCAACGGTATTCGATCGCCAGTAACAATTCTCGTTTGAAAGGAATAGAAGAGGCGATCGTAGATACCTTGGCAAAATCTAAGTTACGCAAAAAGAGGAAAAAGTCTATCAAAGGAACTTACCAATACATTCGCGCTGGCGAACCAGTTCCAGATTTTGCAGCATTAACAGATTTGAATGCTATTGTTGCGGGTTCTAATCTTCCAGAACAACTGAAGCAACTTTACTTAACAGCAAGCGCTAAATCTAAGGCAGTTACCGTGGACGTTATTATTCTTCAGTTGATTAAGGAAAAACTGAACGGTCAAAAAGAGGATGACTATTTATCAGTTTGGGAGAAAGTNCGCTGGCGAACCAGTTCCAGATTTTGCAGCATTAACAGATTTGAATGCTATTGTTGCGGGTTCTAATCTTCCAGAACAACTGAAGCAACTTTACTTAACAGCAAGCGCTAAATCTAAGGCAGTTACCGTGGACGTTATTATTCTTCAGTTGATTAAGGAAAAACTGAACGGTCAAAAAGAGGATGACTATTTATCAGTTTGGGAGAAAGTTCGCAATGGCGAGAAAATTTCTGACGGAGAGGAAAAAACTTTAGCATCCCTAGATGGATTTATAGAAAATTCTGATATTTCAGAAACCAGCAAAGCGCTTTATTTAGTAGCCAGGGTCTTAGGTGAAAAAGGTGACTCGCAAAAAGATCCTCTTCAGGAAGCGATCGAGAGCAGTAACAAACTCACGGACAAGGAAAAACATATCTACAATCTGGCTTACAGTCTAGCTGTTAAGGGCGAGTCAAACGAACAAACCGAGGCGGAAGTTGTCCAGTATGCAGTAGCTACATTCCACAGAGATTTGAGTGAAGCAGAGGAAAAAGCAGAGGAACAAGACTTTGCTGAATATGTAAAACCTATAGCGGCTAAATTGATGAAATGGCTCATCGCCAAAGCTGACATTCCTCCAAGTTACCAATGGGCTTCTTTTGCACTTGTCGGGCTAGTTACTGAACAGAAAGGGTCAGATGTAGCATCGGCAGCAGCAGCATTAGTGCCTACAACAACAAGCGTTCTCAGTGTCTTGGGGGCAAAAGCGGGAACTGGTGTTGCTATCAGTAGTTTAACTGGCAGTGCTGCTACCACTGCAACTTTAGCTACTTTAGGAGGTGGATCTGTTGCTGCTGGAGGTTTGGGAATGTTGGGTGGCTTGGTAGTAGTAACTGGTGGTGCTGCCTTGATTGGTGCTGCCGGGTTGCTGTCGGTTGCTCTACTAACCCGAATGGACGGAAAAGACTATGTAAACTTGGGAATTGCAGGAACAGTAGGAGTGTTAACCAGTGCAACTGTAGCCCTTGCTGTTTGGACTGGTGCTGGTGCTTTGGGTGTCGCAGGTTCTCTATCGGGGGCAGCAGCGATTACTGCTACCATCTCCGCTCTGGGTGGATTAAGCGTTATGACTGGCGGTGTGGCTTTGATTGCCCTTGGTACTGGCTTTGCTGTTTGGTCGGTTCTCAAAGGCAAAAAGTCAAAGGGCGATATCTTCAAGGAGTTAGAATCTTGTGCTTATATGTTAACCGAACCTAGTGACGATCCCTTGGTTGATTTCATTCAAAAAAATTTGCCCAAAAAGTATGAACACGAAGACCTATATCTAGCCCCTGCGATTCCTCTGGACAAGCTTTACAATGCCATGTCTATGTATGGGTATCTCGATCCGGGAGAAAAAATTCTGGCTTTAATAGATACTAGCGGAAATCACAATGCTAAAGACGGCATCTTGCTAACAGATCGCAAAATCCTATCAAGGGCAGCATATTCAAATGCTGACTATACGAGTTATTCAACATTAAGCTGGTCTGAAATTTTTCAAGTATCTAATACTATGCTAGAGAGCTACAGCGACGCAGCAGAGTTTGCCCGTTTCCTAATAAGACTCCAAGAACAGGTGCAAGGTTAGGCGATCGCTCTAAAAAATCATACCACTAACGAAACCTGAAAGCAAACTTATATCATCAGAACTTACGCATTATATCATGTTCGGATAATCACTTATAATAAACTTATTGCGACGGGAACGGAGTGGAAGCAAGCAATCTCAGGGGTTTGAGATATCTCTTCCATCTATATCCTAATCATAACTATTCAACCGAACATGATATTAGGTACTAGAAACTAGGGTTTGAGATTGCTATCCGTTCCGGACTGCTCCGCAAACCCTATCGGTTGCTATCGCAAAGCTGTCGCTTTTTCCTGACGGAATGCTCCGCAAACATGTCGCGGAGCGTTAACGGAGTTGTGCGCCAGCTAAACNTCGCAAAGCTGTCGCTTTTTCCTGACGGAATGCTCCGCAAACATGTCGCGGAGCGTTAACGGAGTTGTGCGCCAGCTAAACGCAATGACGAAAATATGTTGTACTGCGTAAGTCCTAATCATTTTCGATTAAATATTTACAGCGGTTTTCATTTCAGTCAACCACAGTAGGGACGTTCCATGGAACGTCCCTACAAAGTTTTGTTTGTGACGATGTGGTTTATCAATATGAAAAACGCTGTATTATAATTAGAAGCTCTCGTAGTATTGCTCTAGCCTTATCTGTAGTTAGGGCTAGAGCAATACCACAAACAAAAACTTTTTTATAAGTGATTATCAGAACATAATATTATTCAAAAAAGAATGTTTGGTATGATAACTGATAACTGATAACTGATAACTGAAATGACTAACTATTTATCAACATATTTTTTAGTATCTCATGGTAGTCGCGACCCACGACCAAAGCTAGAATTAAACAAACTAGCTGAACTTTTATCTGGACAAATACCTTTAAGTAAATATTTCAGGAAGCATAATAATATACTAAAATCTCCTGTAATTACTACAGGTGTATTAGAACTTGGACCAAAACCTTTACACCAACAAATAGAGGATTTTTGGGAATATACACGATCGCTCAATATTACTCAAATGCAAATAATACCTTTATTCCTTTTACCGGGAGTTCATGTCACCGAAGATATTCCCGCAGAAATTGAGATATTTCGAGAGCGAGTAAAAACAAGTGCTCCCCAGAGATGGTCTTGCAGCACGAAAAGAGTAACTTGAAACTTGAAAATAAATTAGAACTTANATATTTCAGGAAGCATAATAATATACTAAAATCTCCTGTAATTACTACAGGTGTATTAGAACTTGGACCAAAACCTTTACACCAACAAATAGAGGATTTTTGGGAATATACACGATCGCTCAATATTACTCAAATGCAAATAATACCTTTATTCCTTTTACCGGGAGTTCATGTCACCGAAGATATTCCCGCAGAAATTGAGATATTTCGAGAGCGAGTAAAAACAAGTGCTTCCCCAGAGATGGTCTTGCAGCAAGAAAAGAGTAACTTGAAACTTGAAAATAAATTAGAACTTACGCAGAAACCGGGTTTATCCAGGAAACTTCCAGAATTGAAACACAATAAACACAGAAATAAACCCGGTTTCTTGTTTGAAGAAATTAATACCCCTGTTAAAATCAATTTGCCTCCTTATATTGGTTCCCATCCAAAAATGGCAAATCTACTAGCGACCAAAATAACTCCTGTGACTGCTGACGCTTGGATACTTATTTCTCATGGTAGTCGTCGCTCCGGTGGTAATGACGTCGTGGAAAAAATATCCCAGTCCCTTGCTAGTAGTTGCCAAGTTTTGGTGTTTACTGCTTATTGGAGTGTTCCTCCTGACCTCAAGTCTAGGATTGAGATATTAGTTAAACAAGGATATCGAGAAATTGGAATTTTGCCTTACTTTCTGTTTAATGGGGGTATTACTGATGCGATCGCCGATAGGGTTAATCAACTATCTCAAATATATCCTAATATTAAGTTTCATCTGACTACTCCTCTTGGAGCAACAGAGGAGTTAGCAGAGTTGGTTTCAGATTTGCTCGAAAGCGGTTACAGCAGTTTTCACGTCAATGAACCACATTAAAAAAATAATAACCCAGTAGTGGACTGTTTCATCTAAAATGGTGCGTTACATTATTGGGGGGCGGGTTTCTACAGATGGAATAAACCCGCCCCTACTATTGCACAATAGTAGCTAAAACAATCCAGTAGTAGACTGACACAACTAAAATGGTGCGTATTTATTTTGGGGCGGGTTTATTCCATATAATGTTTAAACTCGTTAATTTAACGTAGAAACCCGCCCCTACTATTGCACAATAGTAGATGAAACAGTTTAGTAGTAGACTGACACAACAATTTAACGAGGGAACCCGCCCCTACTATTGCACTATTTAAGGTGTGTCACCCTACTACAATTTTGCTCAGAAACCTGGTTTTTCCTAAATGTATATTATGAAAACAGCAATTTATCCGAAAAACCCGGTTTCTTTGCGTGTAAGACAAGATAGTTGTCATTATCAATTATCAATTATCCATTATCCATTATTAGTTATTCCCGAATTATATGAAATCATCTATACCAACAGAAACAGACCTAGTGTTAATAGGAGGCGGTCATAGTCATGCGATCGCTATCCGCAAATTTGCTATGAACCCCATACCAGGAGTTAGACTAACCCTCATCACAGATGTATATCACACTCCCTACTCTGGAATGTTGCCTGGATATGTGGCAGGTTTATACAACTTCGACCAATGTCACATCGACTTGCGTCCCCTCGCCAAATTTGCTGGCGCTAGAATATTTGTAGACCGTGCTATAGGTCTAGACCTGGAGAAAAATCAGGTACTCTGTGCTAACCGCCCCCCTGTAAATTTTGATTTACTTTCCATTGATATTGGTAGCACTCCCGCTAGTTTGACTGTACCCGGTGCAACAGAATATGCTATTGCGGTCAAACCTATATCAAAATTTCTCACCTATTGGCATCATATCACGACAATGGTTTCGGAGTCTCCCACACAGAAAATGCGGATCGGAATAGTCGGTGGTGGTGCGGGGGGAGTAGAGTTAGCTTTTGCGGTGGAAAGTCATCTCCATCAGATTTATCGCAATGCTAAACAACCTACTGATAATTTGTCATTGCATTTATTTCAGCGGGCGACAAGACTATTACCTGAGNTTTCTCACCTATTGGCATCATATCACGACAATGGTTTCGGAGTCTCCCACACAGAAAATGCGGATCGGAATAGTCGGTGGTGGTGCGGGGGGAGTAGAGTTAGCTTTTGCGGTGGAAAGTCATCTCCATCAGATTTATCGCAATGCTAAACAACCTACTGATAATTTGTCATTGCATTTATTTCAGCGGGCGACAAGACTATTACCTGAGCGTCATCGTTGGGTAGGAAAGGAAGTTGAGAAAATTTTGAAAAGTCGCGGTGTGGTATTGCATTTAGAGGAAAATGTTGGGGAGGTGGAAAACACAGATTTTTCCACGGATGCGGGGATGAATTATGGAAAAACTCAGGCAACAAGCGATAGTAATTTTGCCACGGATAGTGACACTGATTTTGACACGGATGAACGGATTAATTATAGGAAAACTCAACCAACAAGCGATAGTGGTTTTGCCACGGATGAACGGATGAATTATGGTAAAACTCAACCAACAAGCGATAGTGGTTTTGCCACGGATGAACGGATGAATGCTGACAATGATTCTGCTACAGATGCAAGGATGAATGAAACGCCTCATTCTTCCTACTCTACTCCCAAAATTATTCGTTGTGATTCAGGTTTGGCAGTAGAATGCGATATTCTGTTTTGGGTGACTCAAGCATCGGCAGCACCTTGGTTACAACAAGCAGGTTTGGCAACAGATGCCAGAGGTTTTATTTTAGTCAATGATAAATTACAGTCTATTTCTCATCCCCAAGTTTTTGCAGCAGGGGATGTGGCAACAATGGTTAATCATTCTCGCCCTAAAGCTGGTGTGTTTGCAGTGCGACAGGGAAAACCTCTGTTTGAAAATCTCCAACGCGCTCTCCTGGGAAAACCGCTCAAGTCATTTATACCTCAGAAAAAGTTCTTGATTTTGATTGGCACTGGTGACGAACGGGCGATCGCTTCCCGTGGCAGAATAGGTGTTGGTCCCTATCAGTTTCTGTGGCGTTGGAAAGACCGCATTGACCGTAAATTTATGGATAAATTCTCTAATCTGACAATGGAAAGCAGAATGGAGAAAGCAGAAGGCAAAAAGAAAGATTTCCCGATGCACTGTGCTGGTTGTGGAGCAAAAGTTGGTAGTCGGGTTTTGGAGAATGTGCTGCACAAAATTCCACAGGAAATACAAAGGGATGATATTTTGATTGGTATAGATACGGCTGATGATGCTGCGGTGGTTAGGGTGCCAACTGATAAAGTGATGGTCCAAACGATAGATTATTTTCGGGGGTTGGTGGATGACCCCTATTTGTTGGGAAAAATTACAGCTAATCATTGTTTGAGCGATTTATTTGCTATGGGAGCGATGCCTCAAAGTGGATTAGCGATCGCTACTATTCCCTACGCTGCTCCGACTAAACAGGAGGATAGTTTATATCAATTGTTATTGGGAGCAACGGAAGTTTTGAATCAAGCGGGTGCTGTATTGATGGGTGGTCATACAACAGAGGGAGAGGAACTTGCTTTTGGTCTCACCTGTAATGGTTTAGCATCACCAGAAAAACTATTGTACAATAGAGGGATGCAACCGGGAGATGTGCTGATATTAACCAAAGCTTTGGGAACAGGAACATTATTTGCTGCGGATATGCGTCTCAAAGCAAGGGGACGTTGGATTGAAAGTGCTATTAAATCAATGTTGGTTTCTAATCAGAATGCTGCCCAGTCGTTATTAGAGTATGGTGCGACTGCTTGTACCGATGTAACTGGATTTGGATTAGTCGGACATTTGTTGGAAATGCTGAAAGGGCAAAAAGTAAGTGTGGAATTGGATATGGAAGCTATTCCTGTTTTGCCAGGAGTAACTGAAACTTTGGCAAAAGGTATTTTTAGTTCTCTGTATCCAGAAAATCTGCAACTATCTGCATCAATTGAAAATCGGGAACAGGGGAGTCTGCATTCTGTTTATCCGTTGTTGTTTGACCCGCAAACTTCTGGTGGGTTGCTTGCTACGGTGCCTGCTGAGTCGTCGAGTGCTTGTTTGAATGCGCTGCAACAGGAATATTCTGAAAGTAGGGTTATTGGGCGAGTGTTATTGTTAGAGACTAGAATGCTGCCCATTAAAATTAATTTTTGACCAAGAAATAAGGTACTGAAACTAGAGGTACTGATAACTGATAATATGATGTGATCTCAGATTTAGATAATTACTATACCCAAGTCATTGCGACTGGAACGGAGTGAAAGGAAGCAATCTCCGCGCACCCCTGAGATGGCTTCCTTTCGTCGCTGCGGACGACTGTTCAATCGGATTCTATTTAACTCTCTAATGATCTAATTATATCAAATCCGGTTTAACAGTTATAGATTCCTTAAGTCAGGAGGAGTCAGAAGTCAGGAGTTAGTAGGAAAGAGAATTACAAAGATTTAGTAGTTATAATTATTGGAGATTTTTTTATGTCCAATCAAACGAATNATGGCTTCCTTTCGTCGCTGCGGACGACTGTTCAATCGGATTCTATTTAACTCTCTAATGATCTAATTATATCAAATCCGGTTTAACAGTTATAGATTCCTTAAGTCAGGAGGAGTCAGAAGTCAGGAGTTAGTAGGAAAGAGAATTACAAAGATTTAGTAGTTATAATTATTGGAGATTTTTTTATGTCCAATCAAACGAATTTGATATTATAGTCATTCTGAATAAGACTGGGACGAGTGTTTCTTTCCTTGAAAGGGTTTCAGCCAAAAAAGTGTTTCATCCTTATTTGAAATGACTATATCAATTATCCATTATCCATTATCCATTATTAATTATTAATTACCAAGGACTACCAACCATAGTAAACCCCGCCCAATAATAAGGATGAGATAAATCTTGATTATCAAACTCCCCTAAAGCCGATGGTAACACCACTGCACCACGGGCAGCACTTCCCCTTAACTCACCTTCTGCAATAACAACTTCCCCTCGCAACATTGCCAACTGCGCTTGTCTTAACGCCTCCGCTTTAATCTTAGCATCATTCAAATGAGTATAAAATTCTGTCATTAACCCCAATGTACCCTCATCACTCACATACCAAATACTAGCTAAAGCTGACTTCACTCCTGCTGCTACCGCAAACCCCGCAAACCCTAATTCCGCATTTTTGTCACCGACAGCAGTGCGACAAGCGGATAATACCAACAAATCAACCGCAGGCTGACTCCAACCCAACTCCCTAACTTGGTCTAATTTTATTTGCTCGTCACCCCATAACTGAATATAGGAAGTGCTAGCTAAACCTGGTAAAAATTCTGCATGAGTGGCTAAGTGAATAATAGGATAGGGATAATTTTTGCGTTCATTTAATAAATTATTACGAGTAAATTCTTCATTAATAAATTTACTACCTTGCCATAAGTTTTGAGAAATAGTTTCTAACTCTATGGGTACTGCTGGTAAAGGACTTTCAGATGTAAATTGACTGGCTCCCATTGCTAATACTTTAGTATCTTGAAGAGGGCGATAATTAGTATCCATTAAACTCACACTAGGAATTAAACTGAGGCTATACTTTTCAATTAAAAATTGTTCGCCGTCGTGTAAGACTGCCACAGGTAAAGTTCGTAAACCTTCATCCATACTAAATAGTAAAGTATCAATCTGAGCCTCTTCTAATTCTGCTGATATAGGAGCGATTAACCAATCATNTTGAGAAATAGTTTCTAACTCTATGGGTACTGCTGGTAAAGGACTTTCAGATGTAAATTGACTGGCTCCCATTGCTAATACTTTAGTATCTTGAAGAGGGCGATAATTAGTATCCATTAAACTCACACTAGGAATTAAACTGAGGCTATACTTTTCAATTAAAAATTGTTCGCCGTCGTGTAAGACTGCCACAGGTAAAGTTCGTAAACCTTCATCCATACTAAATAATAAAGTATCAATCTGAGCCTCTTCTAATTCTGCTGATATAGGAGCGATTAACCAATCATATAATTGTTGTGCTGGTGTTAGATAACTATCAGTTTCAGAGTTAATTATTTGATGTCGCAGCCTTTTGACTAATCTTTTTAATTGCTTGTGTTTAGCATCAGGAATAGTTTTAATAATTGGCTGACCTGATTTAGTATATAAGATTATTTGTAATTGTTCTGGATAAGTTTTAATATAAACAACAGCAGATTCTTTTCCGGTTTGTTTAGCCATGTCAGTTAAGATATCTCGGACATTTTTTGTGCTGAGAAATTGTTCGTTAAAATCTGTTCCGAAATAATTAGAATATTCGTTGGTACGAGTTTGTTCTAACATGGTTATTACTTGGTTGGAATCCGTGGCAACTGTAAGAGGATTGGTATTAGGAGTATCAATTATTTTTAAGATTTGTTGGGTGTCGGTGGTACTATTAATGGATGATTCTGTTTGTGATTCGGCAGTTGTTGTGTTGGCTGTTTGGTTATTGTTACTAGGGGTTACTGTGGAAATTATTTCGGAAGTTGTAGTTGTTGAAAAAGTGTTGTTTTCTTGGGAGTTTGTGGTATTATTAGTATTTTGATTTGTTCCTTCATTCTGAAGATTGAGAGATTCATTTGTGGGAATAAAGTTATTAGTATTTGGGGAATTACTCTGAGTAGGAATTTCTGCTGTAACAGTGTTGCTCGTATCAGTATTAGTATTAATAATTGTTTCAGTTCCATTAATAGCTTGTACTGTTTGAGTACCTATATTGATTTGCTCGGCTGTATTTTCAACAGTGGCATTTCCATTAATAGCTTGTACTGTTTGAGTACCTATATTGATTTGCTCGGCTGTATTTTCAACAGTGGCATTTCCATTATTTACTTGTACTGTTTGAGACTCAACATCAAGATTACCATCTACTTGATTATTAATCTCCCCATCTCCATTCGTTGCTTGTACTGTTTGAGACTCAGCGTTTAAACTTCCTCCGATGTTAGTATCAATTTGAGCATCTCCATCTCCAGAGATTACAGTTTGGTCTTCACTTGTTACATCTTCCGTTGCGTCTATATCAATACCTCCTGCTTCTCCTTCTGAAGCAATTGAGTTTAAGTCGAGAGTAGTGATGGAACCGTCAGTTGCCTCTNGAATACCTGCACTGGTAGTACCTAAAGAGCTTAAGTTTCCTGTGGTTATTTGACTGCCATTAATTATGATGTTGCCACTAGGGCCGTCTGCTTGTGTCTCAACATTTCCTGTTTCTACTGTTGCTGTGCTACTCTGAATTATCAAATTACCACTTTCTGTCATACCGAAGGATGAGACATCTGCTAATGTTACACTTTCTGGAGCGTTAACTTCTACGTTTCCTCCTCTTCCTTGATTTGAGAATGAGTCAATATCACCACTTGAATTAATCTCACCTATTTCACTATTTACTGTGATATCACCTCCTTCTTTCATTCCTTCTGAACGAATACCACTAATATTAATACTACCTGGGGAGTTGAGGTTGACATCTCCTGCTATTCCTTCTTCTGAATATGTATTTAATGCTCCTGCTGCATCTATACTATTTTCACTCCGACTGTTGATGGTAATATTTCCTCCCTGCTCCATTCCTTGAGACAAAATTGTGTCTGTATGAATATGCCCTGCTGCTGTCAGATTAACATTTCCGGCGGTGCCTTTTTCGGAGAATGTTTCTATGGCTTGGGNAATTTCTCCCTCTTGACTAATAATTTCAATGTTTCCGCCTGTGGTGGGTTTTGAGTCGTTGAGGGCGCTTGCTTCTAATTTGCCTGTGGTAATATTTTCTCTAGCGTTGAGACTTATATTTCCTGTGCCGTCTGGGGAACGGGAGTTTATGGTTCCGGCAGTGGTGTCTATTCTGCTGTTGTTGCTGTTGAGGGTGATGTTTCTTGCTGTTCCTTTGGTTGCTGTTCCTTGGGGTTGGGGGATGAGGGTGAAGTTGTTGTTATTGTTAAATTCTTGTCTTTGTCTGACAAAACCTGATGCTAGATCAATTTTACCTGTTTCTATTGCGCCATCTGCAGTAATATCAATTTTTCCTGTGTCGCCTTCGTCTGCACCAGAAAATATTCTGGCAGTAGTAGTGTTAATATTGTTTCCTGCTTCAAGAATAATATCTCCCCCTTTACCTCTCCTGATATCCCCATCTCCCCTACTCCCCCGCTCCTCTACTCCCCCTCTCCCTTGCTCCTCTGGTGGTTCGGATGCGGAAATAATATTACTGTTTTCTGCAATATTAATGTCGCCTCCTGCTTGGAGGGTAATTTTTCCTCCGTCCGCGTCGGCGAAGGTGTAGATGTTGGTGGTAGTAATATTTCCTTGGGGTGCAGTGAGGTTAAGATTGCCTGCGTCGCCTCCTCCTGAATAGTTAGCAAGAAAGTCTCCATTGCTGGTGTCAATATTTCCGGTTTCTGATGTAATAGTAATTTCACCGCCTTGTTGTTGTCCGTGGGAACTAATAGTATTAGTGTTAATGTCTGTTTCTGCTTGGAGGGTGACGTTTCCGGCGTTTGCTCCTTGGGAAAATGATTGAATTGTTTGGGTGGCGTTTATTTCTCCTTGTTGGCTGGTAATACTAATGTTGCCTCCGTCGGCGGTTTGGGTATTACTGCTTGCTTCGGAGGTAATAATTCCTGTGGTGATGTTGTTTTCGGCTGCGATGTTAATTTCTCCTGCATTTCCAGCATCGGTGCTTTTGGCGGAAATGATACTATTGGGAGCTGTCATTTCTCCGGTGTTGATAATGATAGTGCCTCCATCTCCTCTGCCTTTGGTTTCTGTTAATATTTGACCTTCTAGTTGGAATGTTTGGCTAGGGTTAATGTTGATGGTGCCTCCTTTTCCGCTGTCGGATGTGGATGCCGATATGGTTGTGTTTTCGGCTATTGTCAGGTTTTCGGTTTCGATGTTAATAGTACCTGCGTCTCCACTATCTGTAGCTTCCACTGAGATAAAGCCTTCTCCTAAAATGTTTATATTTTCTGGTGCAAATATATTGATATTGCCTCCGTCTCCTATGGAAGTGGTGCGAGCAGATATGAAACCTTGTTCTGTGAAAGTAATATTGATATCTGAGTCAAATTCCCCTACTCCCCTACTCCCTATCTCCCCTACTCCCCTACTCCCCCGCTCCCCTACTTCCCTATACGGATTAATACTCAGGGTACCGGCGGGAGAATTTCCTGCTGTTTCGGCAAATATTCCGAGTTTTCCTGTGATTTCTAGTTCGTTGGCGTTGATGGTAATATTTCCGCCTGCTTCTGTGTTGGTGGCTTTTTCTCTGGCGGTGGCACTAATTTGGGCATTTTCGCCGATGGTGAGTTGTTGGGTGGTTATTTCTATGTCTCCTGCTTTTCCGGCGCTATTGGTTTCGGTGGTGAGACTTGTGCCTTTTTCTAGGGTGAAGTCTGTGGTGTTGATGTTGATTTGGCCTGCGTTGCCTTTGTCTTCTGTGGAGGCAGATATAGCTACTCCGTCAGATATTGTGAGGTTTTCTGTTTGGATGTCGATAATTCCGGCGTTACCTGTGCCTGATGTTTCTACGGCGATGAAGCCTTGGCCTGATATGTCTATGTTTTCTGGGGCGGTGATGAATATGTTCCCGCCGTTGCCTGTGGAAGAGGTGGAGGCGGAGATGAAGCCGTCGTTGCTGAAGTTGATGTCTATGTCTGGGTTGTTTTTGTATGGTGAAAGAGTGAGGGTGCCGGCGTTTGCGGTGGCTTCGGTTTCGGCGAATATTCCGAGTTTGCCTCTGATGTTGAGTTCCTTAGTGTTGATGGTGATGTTGCCTCCGTCTCCGTCGCTGGTTGAGCCTATTACTACTGTGGCGCTAATTTGGGCACCTTGGCCGATGTCTACGGTAGGGGCTTGGATGCTTATGGAGCCTGGGTTGCCTGCGCCTGTGGTTTCTGTGATGAGGCTGGTGTCTTTGTCTAGGTTGAGGTTGTNGGTAGGGGCTTGGATGCTTATGGAGCCTGGGTTGCCTGCGCCTGTGGTTTCTGTGATGAGGCTGGTGTCTTTGTCTAGGTTGAGGTTGTTGGCGAGTATATTTATGGTGCCTGCGTTGCCTGCATTTTCTCTGCCTTGGGTGCTGGCTTGGAGTTGGCTGTTGTTGGTGAGTTGGATGTCTTGGGGGGTTTCTAGAGTAATAGTGCCAGCGTTTCCTTGGCCGTTCGTGGTGCTGAGGATGTCGGTGTTGTCGAGGGTAATGTTGCCGAGGCTGTAGATGTTGACGTTTCCGGCGGGTTGGTCGCCTTTGGTGTCGCTTTCGATGCGGGCGTTGTTGAGGTTGAGGTTGCCATTGCTGATGATGGAGACTGGGCCTGATTGGCCTTCGGTGGAACCGAAGTCTATTTGTATTGGTTTCTTTTCAGGGATTTGTATAGTTACTTGTTTACTGGTGATAATGGATAAATCACTGAGTTCAAGGTTTCCTTGTGGTTGACTTTCTATTGTTACCTCTCCNCTGGGCCTGATTGGCCTTCGGTGGAACCGAAGTCTATTTGTATTGGTTTCTTTTCAGGGATTTGTATAGTTACTTGTTTACTGGTGATAATGGATAAATCACTGAGTTCAAGGTTTCCTTGTGGTTGACTTTCTATTGTTACCTCTCCTGATTTTTCGTGGGAAGATAAGGTGAGTATTTCTGCGTTAGTGAGGTTGTTGGTGGTAATGTTAACTTCTCCACCATTTCCGGTGTCGTCTTCTCCTACTGAGAATGTTCTGATTTCTAATTGTTCTGTGTTGCCGTATTCTGGAGGGTTAAATTTTATTGTGTCTGCAGTCAAAGTAATAGTTCCTCCATTTCCTAAGTTGGTATAATAGTAATAAGACCAGGAATTGAGCGATTCGGCATTGATATCACCAGTCTGAGTCGAGATAGTGATATTACCCCCATCTCCTCCAAAGGAATAGGAATTGAGCGATTCGGTATTGATGTCACCAGTCTGAGCCGAGATAGTGATATTACCCCCAACTCCGTAAAACAAAGAATAGGAACTAAGCGATTCGGTATTGATGTCACCATTCTGAGTCGAGATAGTTATATCACCCCCATCCCCATAAGACGAAGAGTCAACCGACTGGGTATTGATATCACCAGTCTGAGTCGAGATA
>NZ_LGSU01001476.1 GCF_002260545.1 Hydrocoleum sp. CS-953
AAGTTACATTAGGTATTTTTTCAGGATTAATTACATATTCTTCAGAAAGAGGAATTTTTAACTTAACCAATATCTGACCATCAATATTTTTCAAATAGAAATAAATTTGATTTCCTTCTTGAACAATCTCAAATAACCAAAACTCTAAATTCAGCTTGCTATATTTTAAATCAATGAAATTATGTCTGTGAAAAGAAGGAGCGATCGCTACTAACCGCACCAACTTTTGATAATCTACTTTCTGGGAAAAAGGCTTTTCTGTTAAGACATTTTCATAATATCGAGTAAGCTGCTGCACAACATAACGGTCTTCAATATTTTTCAATTCTAATATTGTTAATTGCCGTACTTCTGATATTCCTAAAATATCGCACCATTCCCCCATGACAATATGTTGACGTTTCAGAGGTTCTAAATTAAATAGATCGGGCAAATTTTCCCAGACAAAATCTTCTAAAGCTGCCTCACTTTCAAATTCCCATTTATCTGCTATTTTTTTTAACATTGGGTTATATCATGTTCGGTTGAATACTTATAAATAATTACCAAGGAGTCAGGAGGTAGGGACGTTCGCATTTTTGTTATGCAACGTCCGTACGGAGTCAGAATTTTTGGAGAAAGGAGTCAGGAGAAAAGTAGAAGTTTTCTCTACTCTCAGAGCTTAAATTTTATTTATAACTGATGATCCGAACATGATATTATTTACAAAAAATCTCTAGTCTCAATTTTGAGTTACTCTAACAGAGAGAAAATTCTGAGAAAAAACTCCAACGTTACAGTTTTGAGATAGACTCCCTAACTAAAAACTCTCTAGTCTTAATTTTACTGATACTAAGCAAGAGAAAATTATCACAAAAAACTCCAACGTTATAGTTTTGAGATAGACTCCCTAACTAAAAACTCTCTAGTCTTAATTTTACTGATACTAAGCAAAAGAAAATTCTGACAAAAAACTCCAACGTTACAGTTTTGAGATAGACTCCCTAACTAAAAACTCTCTAGTCTTAATTTTACTGATACTAAGCAAGAGAAAATTATCACAAAAAACTACAACGTTATAGTTTTTAGACTGGGATACTAGGATTAACTAACAGAAAGAAAAATACGAACTATAAACATAGCATCAACACAAATAATTCTGTAATATAATCTAGTTTCTTAACCAGACAAAGGATAGCTGAAATTGCCATCTTCTTCTCTTTGGATTACAGGGCCAACTCTTAGCGGTAAAACAAATCGACTAATAGAAGAATTCTGCATCAAAGGCCAACAGATTCAATCTCCCCTCAATCAAGTTTTCCCCACAGTAAGGCCAGAAAATTCTCAAAGTGATATAGCTGCCACTAGGCTCCAGCAAGACCACGATCAAATAGGGAACTTCCAACATACTGAACCCCAAATCTTAATCTTGGCCGCTAATGCAGAGAACCGGATTAATTTGATGGACCGAATTTCCGAGGCCACATCAGAACAATACCCCTATCACTCAACTACCCCATTAGGTTTTTTTGAGGATGAGGTCATCTTATTCTGGCCATTGCTAATCCAAGCTTTGGACTTGAGGGGACAATTTCCTTTACGACTACGCCCCGAAACAGAACAGGAACTTGCTAGCAGATTTTGGCGTCCTCAGATAGAGAAACTACAACAGCCAGGAGTAAGTCTAGAGCGGATGATACGTCGAACTCTAGACTTATTTCAGTTGGCTGCTTTCAGTTGCACGCCCACAGAAGAAATCGGCATGATTTTACAACAGGGATTTGAGGAAGTAGGGGCTGGTTCACCAAGTACCCTAGAAAATTTTTATGCCAATATAGTAGAATTACTGCAACAGTGGCAACATTGGTGTTGTCAAAGAGGTTTGCTAACTTACGGAATAATTACGGAGTTGTACTGGCGGTATCTACTGCCAAACTCTACCTATCAGCAACATTTAATTCATCGTTATCCGTTTGTATTGGCAGATGATGTGGATGAATATCCTGCCATAACTTATCAGTTGTTCGACTTTCTGTTAGATCATGGAGCTGTAGGTGTTTTCACTTATAATCCTGATGGTGCAATTAGATTAGGTTTGGGGGCTGACCCGGAATATCTAGCACAACTACAGAAAGGCTGTCAAATAGAAGCATTGGAGGCAGCTCAGAATTTAGCACAAGAAATAGGGGAACCTATTGTCGAATTAGTCGTCGATGATTACTTGAATACTTCTATTTATCAACTTCCAGCTTATTTTCAATCCATTGAAACTAGATCACGGGCAGGTTTATTACGAGAAACAGCAGAGGTGATCGTTAAAGATATAAATTTGGGTATAGTAAAACCTGAAGAAGTAGCAATAATAGCTCCTGGTTTAGATGCGATCGCTCGTTATAGTTTGATTTCAATTCTAAACCATGCTGGAATTGCTGTGGAATCTCTCAAAGAACAACGTCCTCTAATAAGCTATCCGATGATCCGAGCATTGTTAAGTATTTTAACTTTAGTTTATCCAGGTTTGGGTCGTCTAGTAGATCGTAATGCTGTGGCAGAAATGCTGGTGGTATTAAGTCAGAGGTCAATTACTAAAGGGGAAAAAGAAATAGATGGTCAGGAAAATTTACAAAAGAATAATGATATAGATCCAGTCCGGGCAGGTTTATTAGCGGATCATTGCTTTTATCCAGATATTACACATCCACGCTTACTACCCATAGAAACTTTTTCTCGATGGGATAGGGTGGGATATCGAGCAACTCGTGTTTATAATCAGATTTTAGAGTGGATAGAAAAACAGCGATCGCAACAACAAGAACGTCAACTGCCTAACCCTATCTTTTTGCTAGATAGAGCAATTCAGAAATTTTTTATTTCTACTTATCTTTCTTTTGCTGAATTATCAGCGCTACGAGAGTTGATGGAAACAGCAACCCACTATTGGGAAGTAGAGCGCAGACTACAACAAAACTCCCAACTTCAGGTAACAGAAGGTATAACTGATGACCCAGTGGAAGAAGGTTTATCCTCCAGTACAGTTGAGAAATTTATCCAGTTTTTACGCAGAGGTGTTGTCAGTGCGAACCCATACCCAGTCCGTTCAATAGGTCATTCACCTCCGGCAGTTACTTTGGCGACAATTTTTCAATACCGAGCTAGTCGCAAATGTCATAGATGGCAGTTTTGGTTAGATGTTGGTTCTCCTCTCTGGTTAAGTGGAGGTACTGCCACTCTTTATGGAGCGCCATTATTCTTGCAGGGCCAGTTAGGAAATTGTTGGACTATTGAAGATACTCAAAAATCCGATCGGGAAAGATTGCGACGAATTTTGTTAGATTTGTTAAGTCGTGTAACTTATTCCCACTCTAGTTCAGTTAATGGGTCAAATGAACATCGGATTTACCTTTGTCACAGCGATTTTGCTGTTAATGGACAGGAACAAACAGGACCACTTTTACCTTTGGTCTACAGTTCTGCGTCTTATCCTGGTTAGTTAGACAATTCAGAATAAATACTTATTGTAATTTTTGGTCAAATTTAGGACTAATGAAAAATTAATGTTTTAAATACTATAAAAATAACTATTTGTCAATAAAGAACGCAAACAAATTTAAAGATAATTTTTACAGGGAGAATCAAGAATGGGCACATCAGCAGTAAGTACAAATGTTGTAATCGTTACAAGAGAAATAAATGGGGTTCTTGTACGAGGTTTCATTAACGATGATGGTGACTTTGTAGCATTACAACCACTACCAGAACCAACACCAGAACCAACACCAACACCAACACCGGAACCAACGCCAGACCCAACACCAGAACCAACACCAGAACCAACACCAGAACCAGAACCGGAACCGGAACCAGAACCGGAACCAGAACCGGAACCAACACCAGAACCAACACCCACACCAGCACCAACCCCACCACCAACAGAAGTTATCCAAGTTAGAGATGATAATGGCAGACTCATTGGTTTGATTATTAATGGCGAGTTTGTGGAATTGCCAACACCATCTCCATCAGAACCAACACCAACCGATTCGCCATTGCCACCACCACCACCAATAGCTGTAGATGATGACGTAACCACAAATCAAGCTCAAGCAGTTAGTTTCAATGTGCTTGAGAACGACATCGATCCTACAGGAAATGAAATATTCGTCCGTAACTTTAGCTTGCCGAAAAATGGCTCGTTAGTTGAAAATGGCACAGGTACTTTTACTTATACCCCCAGAGACTTCTTTATAGGAACAGATAGCTTTAGTTACGAGACAAGTAATGGCACAACAAGTTCCCTAGCAACAGTTAACATTAGGGTTTTCAATGAAGGAGCGCCCATCAGAGTAGAGGGAGTATTCCAAGGTAGTCCTAATAATGAATTTTTAATTGGTAGTGACCAAGTAGATGTGATATTTGGAGCAGGGGGAGATGACACTATTCTCGGTGAAGCTGCCAATGATGAAATTAGAGGAGACGCAGATAACGATACTCTCAATGGAGGTCGAGGCAATGATACAGTAACAGGAAATCAAGGTAACGATAACGCCCGTGGTGGGAAAGATGATGATTTTGTTTTAGGAGAAGATGGCAATGATATCTTATATGGCGATCGCGGTAATGATACTGTAAATGGAGGAGATGGTAGAGATAATATATTTGGGGGTAAAGGTAATGATAGTGTTTCTGGTGATGCAGGAGATGACTTTGTATCTGGTGACAGAGGTGATGATGCTGTCTTAGGTGGAGATGGTAACGATAATGTTCTTGGTGGCCCAGGGAACGACTTTGTTAGTGGTGGCGTTGGAGACGACTTTGTTAGCGGTGGTCTTGGTGTTGATCGCGTATTTGGAGATGCCGGGAATGATACCATCTTTGGTGATGAAGGCAATGATATAGTTGAAGGAAATTCTGGCAACGATTCAATATTTGGAGGTTCAGGAGCAGACCTGCTGAGTGGCAACGAAGATAACGACACCATAGATGGTGGGGATGGTAACGACCAAGTTCAAGGAGATTTTGGTAACGACTCTTTAGCAGGAGGTTTAGGTACAGATACTCTTATTGGTGGTGAGGGTAACGATACATTTTTTATTAGTCCTGAAAACGGTGGCATAGAAATTTTTGAGGCAGATGTTATTGCTGACTTTAATGGTAATACAGACCTAATTCGTCTAGGAGGTGGTCTTGGTTTTAACGATTTAGTTATTTTCCAAAGTCCTACTTCAGGAGGTCGTGATACCATCATTCAAAATGGTTCTGATGGTCCATTCTTAGCTATCTTAGTCGGAGTTGACAGTAATACTATTAATTCTGGTAATTTTATTGGTGCTGGTGGGTTTCCACCACCAGTAGACCCGGTAGATCCAGTAGACCCGGTAGATCCGGTAGACCCGGTAGATCCGGTAGACCCAGTAGACCCGGTAGATCCGGTAGACCCGGTAGACCCGGTAGACCCAGTAGACCCGGTAGATCCAGTAGACCCGGTAGATCCAGTAGACCCAGTAGACCCGGTAGATCCAGTAGACCCAGTAGATCCAGTAGACCCAGTAGACCCAGTAGACCCAACACCACCGCCTATTCCCAACCTTCCACCTAATGCGCAAGATGATGAGGTAACAACTAGCCAAGATACATCTGTAGAGTTCGATGTCTTAGAAAACGATTCCGATCCTGAAGGCCAACCACTGACAGTAACTGATTTTTCTTCAGTTTCCAATGGAGAGTTAGTGGTGAAAAGCAATGGAATATTTGAATACACCCCGGATACTGATTTTATTGGTACTGATAGTTTCAGCTACACTATTAGTGATGGTGATGGAGGAAGCGATAGTGCTAATGTTACGATTACAGTTAACCAACCACCAGAGCTAGTTAACAATACTGGTATAGTAGTAGAAAAAAGTTCGGGTATACGGTTCATTAATCAGAATAATTTACAAGCGTCAGATGCTGACAATACTCCTGGTGAGTTAATTTACACAATAGCAGATGCTCCAGATTTAGGTGAACTAAGAATAGGAAGCAACTCCCGGTTAAGAGAGGGAGACACCTTCACTCAAGAAGATATTAACAATAACTTACTACAATTTACTCCAGATGATACAGCAGGTAACGACTTTTTCAGTTATACTGTTTCAGATACTTCTGGCGGTCAAGTTCCTCTAACTTCATTTAGCATCGGTATTACAGATGATACTAAAACATTAACTAATGAAGCTGATAACTTCACTGGTACTGCCCTCAGTAATAATATTTTGGGTTTGGCAGGAGATGATAGCATTGATGGTCTGAGTGGCAGTGACTATATTAGTGGTGATGAAGGAAATGACTCTATTTTTGGTAACGCTGGTGATGACTGTCTATCTGGTGGATCTCAACAAGATACTCTCCTAGGGGGAGATGGTAGCGACAGCGTGTTTGGTGGTGACGGTAATGATAGTCTCTTTGGGGATACAGGAAATGATAGTCTCTTTGGGGAGGCAGGTAATGATAACTTATTAGGAGGAGATGGTGGTGATAGTATCGTTGGAGGAGAAGGTAACGACTCTATTCTGGGAGCAGATGGGGAAGACACTATAGCTGGCAATGCAGGTAATGATACTATTCGCAGTGGAGTTGATAACGACTCTGTAACTGGAGGAGAAGGTAGCGATCTAATAGATGGTGGTGCTGATAACGATACTATTAGTAGTGGCGCTGGAGCAGACACCGTTTTAGGGGGTTCAGAAAACGACTCAATATTCGGAGATACAGGTGATGACTCTCTGGTTGGTGATGATGGGAACGATACTATAGATGGTGGTTCAGGTCAAGATGCTATTCTTGGTGACATAGGAGATGATTCTATCCAAGGTGGTGATAACAACGATCAGATTGACGGTAGTGTGGGTAATGATACTATGGCTGGAGGATCTGGTTCTGACAGAATCACAGGTGGTGCCGGTAACGACTTCTTCTTCTATGAAGTGGCTGACCAAGGCGTTGATAGAATCGTTGATTTTGACAGTAAAGGTGATGATACATTCCTATTTACATCTGCTAACTTTGGTGGTTTAACTAACGATGGTTTTTCTAGTGTGATTCTCCAAAACGAAAATGTTGGTTCTGAAGGTCTGAGTATCGCTGATGCAGAATTGATTATTTTTGAAGGTAAGTTTGATAATGTACAAGCAGTCAATGCTGCTTTAAATGTACAAAATGGATCGAGCGATCGCCCGGCTTTCTTTGTTTACTTGAATGGTAAACTTAACAAATATGTGCTTGGTTATGACACAAGTTTGGCTGATGATAGTTTGCCTGCTTTTGAGTTGGGTATCCTCGAATCTATTGAACCTGACGCAGACCAAATATCAACTATTATTGAGGCTGATGATTTTGACTTTATATAAGAATTAGGGAATAGGGAGTAGGGAGTAGGGAGTAGGGAATTAAGTAAACATTTTTATTCCCTTACCTTTCTCAAAAAATAATTATGTTATGAGGAAAAATCAAGATGACAGAAAGAACTAAACGACAAGTCGAACTACCACCACCAATTTTTATTGAAGGTTTAGGAGAGGGAACTACTCTCAGCGACTCCATACTTGGAAGTCAAATATCAGACACAATTTTAGCATTGTCTGGAGATGATACAGTTTTTGGACTAGATGAAAATGATGCTCTCCTAGGGGATGAAGGTCAAGACCAAATGAACGGAAATGCCGGAGATGATTTTCTCGACGGAGGTCTGGGAGATGATTGTTTGCGGGGAGGTAAAGATTTAGATACTCTCCTAGGAAATAGTGGTAGCGATATATTATTTGGCGATCGCGACAGTGATACTATATTAGGAAGTGAAGGTGATGATACTATTTTTGGAGGTAAGCAGAATGACAGTATTGTGGGTGGTGGAGAAGATGACCTATTATTTGGCGATCGGGGCAATGATGTAGCTGCTGGTAATATTGGCAATGATACAATAGTTGGCGGTGCAGGTGACGATCGCTTATTAGGAAATGATGGTGGAGATACCTTGTTTGGAGAAACAGGTAGAGATATTCTAGAAGGAAACGCAGGAGATGATGTACTTTTTGGCGGAAGAGATGCAGACTCCCTAGAAGGAGGAGTCGGTGCAGACTTTCTCTCAGGAGATATTGGTGCAGATACGATTACAGGTGGTCTTGGGCAAGATACCTTTAATCTTGCACCAAACTCAGGAGGTCCAGGAGTTAGTAGTGCAGACTTTATCAATGACTTTAGCAATGAAGATTTAATTGGTCTGAGTAATGGTTTAAGTTTTGAACAACTAAGTATTTTTGCATCAGAAGACAACCCCGATAATACAATTATTAGTGTAGGTGGTACTAACGGTGATGTCTTAGCAGTATTAGTAGGAGTTGATAGCAGCACTATTGATTCTGGTAGCTTTACTGGTGGTGGTGGGTTTCCGCCACCAGTAGACCCGGTAGATCCAGTAGACCCGGTAGATCCAGTAGACCCGGTAGACCCGGTAGACCCGGTAGACCCGGTAGATCCGGTAGATCCGGTAGACCCAGTAGATCCGGTAGATCCGGTAGACCCGGTAGACCCGGTAGACCCGGTAGACCCGGTAGACCCAGTAGACCCGGTAGACCCAGACTCACCACCAGAAGCAGAAGATGATAACTTCACAACTAATCAAGATCAACCATTAACTATTACTGCTGAAGAATTACTAGAAAACGACTCCGATCCAGAAGGAGATCCTCTGAGTATTTCTGCTATCGGTAGACCGCAAAATGGCTCATTAGTAGAAGAAAATAGTACAACTTATATATATACTCCCAATGCAGGATTTTTAGGAGATGACAGTTTCAGCTATAGTATTAGTGACGGCAATGGTAATTCTGATACTGCCCAAGTCAATATCAAAGTCAACGATCCACCAGAGTTAGTAAACAACCGAGGTATTATTGCCGTCAAAAATGGACGTAGACAAAATATATTCAATACCAATCTTTTAGTTACAGACACCGACAACACCACAGAAGAAATTACCTACAACATTCTTAGAATACCAACACAAGGTAATCTTAGGTTAGTTGATGAAACTCTTAATCAGGGTGATACTTTCTCTCAAGCTGATATTAATAACAACTTAATTCTATATACCCCAGGTAATACAGCAGGTAATTTTCCTTTTTCCTTTTCCGTTTCTGATGGTGATGGTGGAACTATTCCCAGTACATCTTTTAGCATTACAGTTGTGGATAATGTGAATGAAGGAGGGGATGGTAATAATAACATCAATGGTACTCAACAAAGTGATTACCTAATAGGAAATGCAGGCAACGATACTCTAAGTGGTCGTGGTGGAAATGATGTTTTAGATGGAGGGTCAGGAGCAGATTCCTTATTAGGTGAAGCTGGTAACGACTCTTTGTTTGGAGCAGAACAAACTGATACATTATTCGGAGGAGTAGGTAACGATACTCTTGACGGTGGTGCTGATAATGACTCTTTGTTAGGAGAAGACGGCAGCGATCTATTATTAGGAGCAGAACAACAAGATACTCTTGCAGGTGGACTCGGTAACGATACCCTTGACGGAGGTACAGGTAATGATTCCCTATCTGGTGAAGATGACAACGACTCACTATTAGGTGATGCGGGAAATGATACTCTTACGGGTGATTCCGGTAACGATACTATTGATGGGGGTGCTGATGATGACCGTATTCTAGGCCAAACTGGCAGCGATAGCTTATTTGGTGGGCTAGGTAACGATAGGGTAATTGGTGGTAGCGGTGATGACTCTATTGGTGGTGGTGCAGGAGTTGACACTCTCAATGGTGATGAAGGTAATGATTTTGTTCGTGGTGATGAAGGTAACGATTCGATCAATGGAGATGTAGGAGATGATATATTAAATGGTGGATTTGGTGCCGACAGATTAACTGGTAATGAAGGAGATGATGCTTTCTTTTTTGAAGTTCCCAACGAAGGAGTAGATGTGATTACTGATTTTAATGGTAGTAATGTAGATGTATTCTTGTTTAGATCAAGTAATTTTGGTAATTTAACTAATCCTCCTGGAACTGCTACAGAATTTTCTAGTGTGATAATTTCTCTGGATAATTTAGGTTCACAAGGTCAAGATATTAGCGAACAAGAACTGATTATTTTTGAGAATAGATTTGACAATGTGCAGCAAGTGAATTCTATTTTGAACAATCAAAATGGTTCTGGGACAAGTCCAGCATTCTTTATTTATGTAAATAATAGTTTAAATGGCAAAGTTGTTTTAGGATATGACCCTAATCTTGAGGATGATGCTAATCCTGCTTTTGATTTAGCAGTTCTTAATAATATTCCGGTTTTTCCTGATGCTATTAATACTACTATTGATTCTTCAGATTTTAAATTTATTTAACTAGAGGAGGTGATATTATAGCTGAAGTCAGAAGTTAGAAGTCAGAAGTCAAAAGTTAAATTTGCAGCACGGACTAAAGCGGAAATAAGTAGAATGAAACAATTTCCTGTGTCATTCCGTCATTAATTTAATAGTTGATACTCCATTTACGATGAAAAATGTTAAATCAGAATGAATATTATATGAATTGCAGCAACTTGGAAACTATAAAAATTATCAAGAATCTGTAAAAAGACAAATTTTATGGTCAACAATATTACCATATCATACAACTAAATCAACAAAAAGATATTGAGATTGTCTCATACTAAGAAAATTCTTATCTATTAATTAAGAGGTATAAAAATGGGAGCAGCAGGAACACCGATAAATCTTGGGATAGTTACAAGGATAATAAATGGTTTTCTCATACGAGGTTTCCTTGATGATGATGGTAACTTTGTACCATTACAACCAATTCCTACACCGGAACCAACACCAGAACCAACGCCAGAACCAACGCCAGAACCAACACCAGAACCAACACCAGAACCAACGCCAGAACCAACACCAGAACCAACGCCAGAACCAACACCAGAACCAACACCAGAACCAACGCCAGAACCAACGCCAGAACCAACGCCACCACCTACAACTTCTGATGGTAGGCCGATAATTGAATTAGGTGGTAGGTTCGGTTTCTTTAATGATGATGATGACTTTATACTAATAGACATAGTAGAACCACCAGTCACAACAGAACCACCAGTTACAACAGAACCACCAGTTACAACAGTGCCACCAGTTATAACAGTGCCACCAGTTACAACAGTGCCACCAGTTACAACAGTGCCACCAGTCACAACAGTGCCACCAGTTACAACAGTGCCACCAGCAACTCCTACACCCACAGCACCGGGAGGAGGTATTTTACTACCTGGGGGAGAAGCAGTAGGAACAGATGGAGACGATCTAGTATTTGGGAGTGCCTTCAGCGACACCTTTTCCGCACTTAGTGGAAATGATACTGTATTTGGCCAAGATGAAAGTGATTCTCTACTTGGCCAAGACGGTAATGACCAAATTAACGGCAACCGGGGTAATGATACTATTAGTGGTGGTGCAGGAGATGACTGTCTCCGAGGTGGCAGAGATGCTGACTCTGTTTTAGGTGATGCTGGAAATGATACAGTATTTGGCGATCGCGGATCAGATACAGTTCGAGGGGGAGAAGGTAGGGACATTATTTATGGTGGTAAAGAAAATGATAATGTAGCAGGAGGAGAAGACAACGACTTTGTTTCAGGAGATAGAGGTGATGATACTGTATTCGGTGATGCTGGGAATGACACCCTTTTGGGTGGGAGTGGCGTCGATCTAATCTCTGGAGGTTTAGGTTTAGACCTCATCAGTGGTGGTCAAGATGCTGATAGTATTTCAGGAGATGAAGATAATGATTCTCTATCGGGAAATCAAGGTAATGATACTCTTGATGGTGGTACGGGAGATGATTCTTTATCTGGAGGTAAAGATGATGATTTGTTATTAGGAGGTGAAGGTAGCGATACTCTCAATGGCGAACGAGGAAACGATACCTTTGATGGTGGGGAAGGAAATGATTTCCTCTCAGGGGGTAGAGGAAATGATTCTCTTGATGGAGGTCAGGGTGACGATCTATTGATCGGCGGTCGCGGTAACGATACTCTGACTGGGGGTGAGGGTGAAGATAGTTTTGTAATTGCAGATTTTGGGGAGTCTGATAATTTATATACTATTACTGACTTTAATACTGCTGAAGACCTCATTAGTTTTGCAGGCGATCTGAGGTTTGAGGACTTAGAAATATCTAATGAGGGTAGTGACACTGTTATTCGGAATGCTAATGGTGATACGTTAGCAATTTTAATCGGAGTTGATAGTACCACTCTCAACCCTAATAATTTCTTCCCACAACCAGTTAACACAGACCCACCAGTAACAGACCCACCAGTAACAGAACCACCAGTAACAGACCCACCAGTAACTACAGAACCACCTGTTACCCCCGATCCAGAGGATGTCACACCACCCTCTCTGAATGAACCTCCCACTGACATTCTGTTAGATAACGACAGTGTGGAAGAAAACAGTGAAGCAGGTACACTTGTTGGTACATTTACCACAGAAGACCCAGATGAGGATGATAGTCATGTATACAGATTAACTGATAATGCTGATGGACGGTTTGCTATCAATGAGGATCAGTTAGTTGTAGCAGAGGGAGCAGACCTAGACTTTGAGGAACAAGAAACTTATGAGATCGAAGTCAGAACTTTTGACAATGCTTCAGAAACCTTTACTAAGTCCTTTACGATCAGCTTGATCAATGTTAACGATCCGCCAGAAATTACAATTCCTAACGACCAACAACTGGTTAATGAAGGCGAACAATTAGATATTGTTGGTATTCAGGTAACAGATCCTGATGCAGGTGATGGAGACTTAGAAGTTAGTCTAGAAACCACAAATTCCCAAACTATTGACAGTAACCTCACCCTTAACTCTACTTCTGGTCTCACCTTTACAACTGGTGATGGTCAAGCAGATGCTGAAATAGTATTTACAGGGAATTTAGATAATATTAACCAAGCTATTAGCACCCTCACTTATACTGGCAATAACTCAGGTAGTGATTCTATCAGTATCTCCGTAAATGACCAAGGTAATACAGGAGAGGGGGATGCTCAAACTGATACTGCTGTAATTGATATAAGTATCAATGACTTACCATTGGTGGCAACAAATAATGAATTAGTAGTAAATACAGAAGAGACAGGAATAATAGATAATAGTCTCCTAGAAACAACTGATGACAGTAACACTACTTTAATTTATACAGTTTCAGAATTACCTAGTCGTGGTAATTTACTCATTGATGGAGGAAGTTTCACCAGTTTTACTCAGGAGGATATCGAGCAAGGGTTACTTACCTACGAACACGATACTAATGATACTGAAAATGATTCCTTTAGTTTCAGTGTCTCAGATCAGGTAGGGGGAGAAACCACAGACACATTTGAAATTCGAGTTAATGTACCACCAACAGTTACTAGCAATAATTTAACTGTTGACGAACAAGTGCAGGTAGAAATTACAAACGCAAATCTCCTAGCAGAAGACCCTGATACTGAAGTTGGTGCAGAAACTCTAATTTATCAACTTACTGAACTTCCAACCAGTGGGGACATTAAACTAGACAACACCACCTTAGAAGTAGCAGATACTTTCACTCAACAAGATATCAACCAAGGTAGTCTCACTTATCAAGGAGAAGAAGTTGGTACAGATACATTTAGTTATGTTGTTGCAGACCAAGACGGCGGTACTACCAGTGGGTTATTGAATATTAATATTGAACTTGGCAACGCCGATCCAGAAGCAAACGACGATGAATTTGAAACTAACGAAGATACAGATATTACCATTGATAAATCTGAGTTCTTGGCAAATGACACAGAAGCTGATGGCGACGAAATTACAATTACTGAATTTGCTGCTGATAATATCCAAAATGGCACTTTAGAAGAAACAGCAGACAGTTTTATTTATACCCCCAATAAGAATTTCAGTGGTTCAGAAACTTTCACTTATACTGTTGCCGACAGCACAGGGTTAACAGATACAGCAACAGTTACCATTAATGTTACTCCCGTTGCTGATACACCAAACTTAGAAGTATCCACGCCCACTGTATCGGGTACAGACCAAGACGATCTACCTCTGGGTATAACTTCTAGCTTAGTTGATACAAGCGGTTCCGAAACTCTATCTATTACTATTTCCGGCGTACCAGATGGAGCAACTCTTTCCGCAGGAACGGATCAAGGTAATGGCAGTTGGATATTAACACCAGACGAATTAGCCAACTTAACCATCTCGCCTCCTAGAGACCGAGAGACAGGAACAATATTTAGTTTTGACTTAACAGTTGCAGCAACAGCAACCGAAACAGCAAATAATGATACTGCTACTCAAACAGATACTATATCTGTGGAAGTAGAAGCATTAAACGATGCACCACTGCTAACAGACTCAGAAGATATCGCCCTAACTACTATCAATGAAAATGAGATTAATAATACTGGTACTCCCATTGCCGATATTATCGCTGGTGCAGTTACCGATGCTGATGGAGGAGGTAGTAGCGGAATAGCTATTACTCAAATTGATAATAGTAACGGTCTCTGGCAATATTCCGTTGATGAGGGCGAAAACTGGGTAGACGTTAGTAATAGTAGTACCACTTTATTAACAGCTACAGACGCAGACCGCCTACGTTTTATTCCTAACACAGACTTCCTTGGTAATGCTACTATCGAATTCCGTGGTTGGGATACTACCGATGGTAGCAGTAATACAACTCAACTAACAGACATCTCAACTATAGGTGGAACAAATGCTTTTAGTGAAGGGGTTGGCACTGCTAATATCTTAGTAAATGACATTCCTGAAGTTACCAATAATAACGAACTGGTCATCAACGTAGGGGAAACAGGAACTATAAATCAGAATTTATTGCAGACAACTGATGCAGATAACGGTACAAATACCTTTACCTACACAGTCACCACTGAAGTAACAGCAGGAATATTGCAACAGTCAGAGAACCCCACAAATACTTTCACCCAGGAAGATATCAATAGTGGGTTAGTTATCTACGAACATACAGGTGATAATACAAACGATGACTCATTTAGTTTCCAAGTTATCGATATTGATGGCGGTCAAGTTACAGACACCTTTAATATTCGAGTCAATGATCCTCCTGTTGGTACAACAACCGACCTAAATGTTACTCTTGGTGAAACTCAAGTTATTGCTACAGAAAATCTCCAATTTATTGACCCTGATGTGGAAACCGCTACCCCTGCTTCCCTGCAATATACTCTCACTGAACTACCGACTTTAGGGGAACTCCAACAAGGAGAGGAAACTTTAGCAGTAGGCAGCACATTCACTCAAGAAAATCTTGATAATGGGGAAATTACTTATGCAACTACTACGGGCAGTCTTGGCACTGATAGCTTTAATTTCCTAGTAACAGACCAAGACGGGGGAACTACCAGTGGGTTGTTAAATATCGATATCATTGAAGGGAACCGAACCCCTGAAGTAGAAGCTGATAAGACTGTCACTTTGGAGGAAGATACCACTGAGACTTTAGATATTCCAGCACCAACTGACCCTGATGGGGATGAGTTGACTATTACTGTTGACAGTATTCCTAATGAAGAAATAGGACAAGTAGAATTATCAGATAATTCTGCCGTAACTATTGGTCAACAGTTAACCACAGAGCAACTAACATCATTAATATTTAATCCTGTTGAGAATGCTAACGGAAATGCCGGAACTTTCAGTTATATCGTTGATGATGGCAATGATGAAAATAATTCCGCTACTCAAGTTATTAGTATTGATGTTACTCCTGTCAATGACCCACCCATTGCTGTTGATGATGGACCAGTATTTATCAGTTTAGACAATAGCGTTATAATAGATATTTTGGCAAATGACAGCGATGTTGATGGACCAGATGCCCTTTTAATTACAACTACTCAGGATAATGAGTCTCCTTCTTTGGGCAATTCAAATAACCAGGCTACTCAGATTCAATTCCGTTCATTTGAACAGTTAGGAATTGGTACTGAGGTCGTTGAATACACTGTTACTGATGGTATCGATCAAGCTACTGCCACTTTTACTGTCAATATTCTAGATGTTACAGATGCTGCTGACTCCCTAGTTGGCGGTGAGTCTAATGATAATTTTGATGGTACTGGAGGTGATGATACTCTCGAAGGTTTAGGAGGTAACGACACCTTAACTGGAGATGATGATAATGACAGCTTAGTGGGTGGTGAAGGTAACGACTCCATAGATGGTGGTGATGGTAATGATACTTTTGTCGGCGGTCTCGGAGTAGATACCCTGTCTGATGATAGTGGCGACAATACCTTTGTTTATACCAGTGCTAATGATGGTGGTGGAGCAACCTTTAATGCTGCTGATGCTGCTTCTATTGGTACTGCCATTAGTGCTGGTTTGTTCGACCGCATTACTGGTTTTGATGATTTAGGTGTAGTTGGTGGCGATACTCTTGCATTCTCTAATACAATGCTTTCTAATTTAGAGAACATTGCCACTAAGGTACAAACTACCGATATTTCTGAAAATGTTTTAATTTCCGGAACGCCTGGTTTATTTGCGTATGAAGTAGAAGGTAAGACTTATCTAATTTATGATGCTACTGGGGATAATACGGTTGGTGATGATTCTCAAATTCTAGCAGAATTAGATATTAGTGGGGTTGTTGCTCTGGATGTAAATGATGATTTTACTATTATCTAATATCCATAAGACTTACGCAAAGAAACTGGGTTTATAGTTTCGTGTGGGTAATAGGTTGTTGAAATCTCAATAACCTATTTTTTTAATCCCTTATCTTTAAAAAAATTCATCCCGTCCCCTTGACAATTTAATGAAAGAGTAAGTAAGATGGAATAACGTCAAGGATCTGGATCAAGTGTATCACGAAAATTAGGTCACTTGCACTCGCATTTGTACTGAGTTCCTACCTAATTATAATACAGTGGTAGGAAAAAAATTAGCATCTTTAAATTAAGAGAAAATAATAAATTATTCCCAGAATTTACTGATAATTTAAGTATCATTTAATCAAACCTGGATGAATAATTCTTATTTATGATTCATGTAGCAATAATTACCATTCATTTATTTAAACCTACATAGGATTACAATAAGAATTTTTTTTTCTGTTTTATAAGTAGTGTTTTACCGAATTATTAATTATTAATTGTTAATTAAATAATTGTGGTTTAAAGCCTCCCCTTTGAAGGGGAAAAAAGCGGTCGTTTGCGGAGCATGACCTTAGGATGGGATGGCGTTTCGCTGCGCGACATGTAACGCGAAGCGTCCCG
>NZ_LGSU01001477.1 GCF_002260545.1 Hydrocoleum sp. CS-953
GCACCAGGATCAAAACTATTAACACCATGCTCGATCGCCCATTCTATCGGTGCATAATAACAAGCATCAAAATGTAAACAGTCTATTTCATAACTACTACCCCAGTAACGTCCATAAAGGCGATCGCCCTTGGTAATACAAAATGACATTCCGACTGGCAACCTATCATCATCTTCACTATAACCAGCAACAAATAATACTCGATGGCGAAAGTCGTGATGTAACTGTTCAAAAAACCGCTTCGTCAGATATTTACTTCCCCACCAACCAAATTTATCGCAGGTACTCTCGTAAAAAGTATACATCTTAGAAAACAACGCTTTCGGTATGTCATCCCCAGTGAAAGTCTGCATTTGCAAACCAGCTTTTCCTACTGCTTTTCGTTCCCGCTTAATATTACGACGTTGGTTAGCATTAAATACCTTCAGGTAGTCGTCAAAAGTTTGATAACCATGATTTTGCCAAATGTAACTATGATGGAGCCAATTGGTAAAACCATTACGTTTGATAATAGGGTGCCATTCTGGATCGACATAGAGAAAATGACATCCAGAAATATTGTGGCGATCGCAAAAATGGTCAATCTCACTGACCATCATACCCGTTATCTCATCCTCATCTTCCCCAGGAGCAATCAAAAATCTATACCCCTCAGCAGGAGTAAAAGGCGACATTCCCAATAATTTCGGGTAATACTCAATACCTATGCGATAGGCAACTTCGGCCCATTGATGGTCAAAGACAAACTCACCTTGACTGTGCCCCTTGACATATAGCGGTGCTGCTGCTATGAGTTGCCTGTCTCGCCATACCGTTAAATGTTGCGGTAGCCATCCACTTCTACCACCGACACTACCAGATTTTTCCATATTGTGGAGCCAGTCCCACTCTAGGAAGGGTGTTTTTAAAGGTTGGGCCAGAGCATCCCACTCTGGTTTAGGGACTTCTGAAATTTTACCAATCCAGGCTAAAGAATATTGAGGTTTAGGCTGTTGGATCATTGTTAACTCTCATCGACATATTCGATATCTAAGTTAATCTATTCTTTACCGAGTTGACATTGAAAGTCAAAAGTCACAATTCAAAAGTCAAAAGTTAAAAATTATTTGAAAGTTACAGAAACCGGGTTTGTGTGAGCAGATGTTAGTATTTTGACACTCCACGGACTGAAAGTCGTGTGGATTCTTAAGTGGAACAAATTTGACGGACTGAAGTCACGTCAAATTTTACCCTTAATGGCATAGCCAAAGATGCCTCTAATCTGTCCGGGGTAAACCCATTCAGGTTGCTTTTTACTCCAATATTTGCAGCACCATTACAATCGGCATTTATCAATTTTCCTTCCCTAGTTTTGTACAAACCACGNCCATTCAGGTTGCTTTTTACTCCAATATTTGCAGCACCATTACAATCGGCATTTATCAATTTTCCTTCCCTAGTTTTGTACAAACCACGTTTTATTCGTTTACCGCTGAAACTATATTCAGTTGGATTGTCCGCATTATACACAGGTATTTCATCCCCGTCTAAAAAGCTAGCTTTAGATGTATAAGATTCTTCCTGTTCTTTGTAGGTTAAACCATACCTATCACACATAGCTTTTAGTTTAAATCTAAAGTTATGGTGAGGTATTTGTACAAACTTTTGGTTAGTTTTTTTGCCTAAATTGATATTTTGCTTCATGCCAGGATTAACACCTACAACTAGAGTAGATATTCTATTTTTACTACACCAGTTGATTAAATACCTAGCAGCTTTATTCAAGTGGTCCCTGACTTTATTATTCCGATTTACAGTGATACTAATTTGTTTTTTGGTTAAACCTTTAATGCCCTGTTTATCCTTTATAGATTGCAATCTAGAATTTTCTTTGTTGTACCACTGGTTGATTGATTTAATTTTTCTACCGTCTAAAATAAACGATGACCCAGTATTTGATACACAAGTGGCGCTTATTGTCTAAGCCAAGGTCTATTGCTACGACATTATCTGTTTTTACTGCTGGTTGTGGCTCCTCCTCCGTAATAAATTCTACTTCAAAAAACTGGGCATCATATCTAGGAATTATTCTAACTTCCTTGAGATTCTTATCTGCTAATCTTTCAGGAAAAGGTATTTTTACTGCACCGTATTGAGCCTTGAATTTCCTAGACATTGGAATGTTAAAATATCCGTCTTTTACCCTAATTCGAGGTATTATTAAAGGGAAGTAACCCTCTTTTTTGAGGTATCTAGGCATTCGTATTTGTTCAAACCGATATAGACTTTCTTTGGCCTTCTGAATTAAGTTGAAAAATGANGACATTGGAATGTTAAAATATCCGTCTTTTACCCTAATTCGAGGTATTATTAAAGGGAAGTAACCCTCTTTTTTGAGGTATCTAGGCATTCGTATTTGTTCAAACCGATATAGACTTTCTTTGGCCTTCTGAATTAAGTTGAAAAATGACTTAAAAGACCTGTCAACCACTTTCAAGATTTGCTGTGCAATATCGGTTTGAAGTAACTGATAATTTTCATTTTCTTTGCAGTAATGATAGTTGGATTCATACCTTAGATATCCGCCCTCAGAAAAATAGAATTGTCGCACGGAATACAGGCCGACATTGTACATATTTTTAGATAATATGCACAATTGTCTTAATGCTTTAAATTCGGTGCTAGACAAATTTCTAATTTTGTTCTTTTGAGTTAGGTACATACAATAGTTTTCGCTGTATAATATCTATATTAGCGAAACAATCTCGAAATGTCAATATGACTATCGGTTAAAACCCATCGGATCGCTTCCATCCCGCCGTTAAAACTGGCGGGTTTCCCACTTACCGACTTTTGGCGATGAGATATCTAATAGACTTCTCCAAAAATGAAAAATAAAATCAATTCTTATCCATAAATTATCAATTACTCCCCCCTGTTCCCTGTTCCCTCTCTTGGTGCGCATTCCCAAGCCAGTCCGTTGGGCGGGTCTCCCGACTTGAAGGAACTGGCGTTTGCGTCTGTCGCCGACGCGGGGTCGCACCGCTGTTCCCTGTTCCCTCTTTTCTGGAGATATTTAATACAAACCCGGTTTCTTTGTCATATTTACTAGGAGATTTTCTTATCTGCAATTCCGTTAAGATTTCAACCACAGGTAATTATCCATTATCAATTAATCAAAGACCACAACAAGACCCGATTATTTCCAGAGTCAGCAATAACAGCAGTGTTGCCACAAACAGAGATTCCATACGGCCAACACAAACTTTGCCGAGTCGGATACAAACTCAAAGCATTTTCGCCCTTACTTTTAAAATCAGGTTGACCAGTCAATGCTAACGCTGGAGTTCCCATTTCCGCAACATCCTGCCAACCTAATAACCGAGAATTAGCTGTATCAGCAACAATCAACCATTCACCAACCGCAGTGACACCATAAGGCATACTCAGACTAACAGCAGAAGGAAAATAAACCCCTTGATTTAACTGTACTGTCTTAAATTGAGATTGACCAACAACCACAGCACAAGGTTGATTATTCTCAGTGGGGATACCATCCCAAATCATCACCCGGTTATTGCCAGCATCCGTAATAACCAAACGTTCGCCCCAAAAAGTAATTGCATGAGGCCAACGCATACTTGCTGCTGTTGCCTCACCCCCACCATTTTCATCCCGACAATTCATATCTGCTTGCCCCAAAACCAAATCTGCTGGTTGCCCATTAATCTCTGGTAACTGCTCCCACATCAACACCCGACGGTTGCCCGTATCTGCAACCCATAGTTTACCTTGATGACAGATAACACCATAAGGCCAGTGCATTCGGTCAGCAGCAGTGTCGGAGTTGCCTCGGTTTGGTTCATTTCCAGAAAAATCTGCTTGACCTAACACGATATCCGCAGGAACATTATTATCTTCTGGTAGTTGTTTCCAAATTAACACCCGATGATTCCAAGCATCTGCCACCGCCAACCCTTCCCCATAAGCACAAATACCAGTGGGAACACTAACAGTTGCTGCTGTTGTTTGACCGTTGGCATTTTGCCCCTCTTGAGAAAAGTCTGGTTGTCCNTTTCCAGAAAAATCTGCTTGACCTAACACGATATCCGCAGGAACATTATTATCTTCTGGTAGTTGTTTCCAAATTAACACCCGATGATTCCAAGCATCTGCCACCGCCAACCCTTCCCCATAAGCACAAATACCAGTGGGAACACTAACAGTTGCTGCTGTTGTTTGACCGTTGGCATTTTGCCCCTCTTGAGAAAAGTCTGGTTGTCCGATAACCCAGTCTGCTGGTTGCGCCTCAGTTTCAGGGCGTTGTCGCCATCCCAATAACCGATGATGTCCGGTATCTGATACCCATAAAGGACCTGTTTCGGAGATGATGCAAGCGCCACGAGGTCCGAACATTGTGGTTGTACTTGGTTTGAGTGGTACAACTAAAGAATCGGAAGATACTGCACCAAGAATGATTTCTGCACCGTTAGGGTTGAGAATATGTTGGTTTGTTTCTGGGTTTTGATGGGGATAGATTTTAGGAGATGCTTTCATAGAATTTTAAGATTTTGAGTTTCAGTTTACNTTCGGAGATGATGCAAGCGCCACGAGGTCCGAACATTGTGGTTGTACTTGGTTTGAGTGGTACAACTAAAGAATCGGAAGATACTGCACCAAGAATGATTTCTGCACCGTTAGGGTTGAGAATATGTTGGTTTGTTTCTGGGTTTTGATGGGGATAGATTTTAGGAGATGCTTTCATAGAATTTTAAGATTTTGAGTTTCAGTTTACTGATGGATTAGTATTCCATTATACAACAATTCTGTGTTATCAATGAAAACAAATATTAACAGGACTTACGCATAACCCCCATATCTAGTAGGTAGGGCCGTTTCAAAAGTATCGTGAGTTAACAATTTAAGGAGAACGGGAGATGTTTAGGAGCAGAAAATAGAGAAATTAGCCATATCAGTGCCGATTTTTCAGTCGATAAGTGTTATTAAACTCTGTCTAAATATCTGGTTCAATGGCCTCAAATCAAAACTATTCGTATTTTTAACCTTTAAGAATAATTGATGAATATTGGGGATGCCCTGTGGGTAAAGCGTGGAAAATTNACTCTGTCTAAATATCTGGTTCAATGGCCTCAAATCAAAACTATTCGTATTTTTAACCTTTAAGAATAATTGATGAATATTGGGGATGCCCTGTGGGTAAAGCGTGGAAAATTCTCCCCTGCTCCACTGCAGCTGGAGCCTTAAGCAAGAATGAAACGGCCCTGCATATCTAGTAGGGGCGTTTTCCCTGCCACAATACCTAATACAACGAAATCGCCCCTACGACTCCTGACTTCTCAACTCCTCACTTTTCTCTTGCACTAATATTGCAGCATCAACCGCCGACAACCCAGAAACATTAACTTTATAAATAGTACCACTCCTTTTCTCCAAATCATAAATATAGGTTTTATCGTAATAGTGGAGAATTAAATCTGAAGCTGCTGCCAAATTTCCTTCCCTCAGAAAACTAATCGTTTCTTTCGCTCGTACACCTCCCAACCTTTTACGAATACGTTCGGTAGCAGCAATCAAATCATTAATATGCGCTTCTCCATATATTTCTACCAAAAAGGCGACTCTTTCCTGACGACTGCGACTGATTTCTATCACTGTCGCCTTTTCCATTTGTGCAAAAATCTCCTGGGGAATACGACACACCCCAATACGCTTACTCTCAGCTTCCACCCATACAGGTTGACTCCGGTCAAACTTCGCCCATTCCATTGCTACAAGATTCCAAAATTGCTCATTCGTAGGTTGAGGTGACAAACCCAAAGCACCAAAACTACTACCTCTATGTTTGGCAAGAGCTTCTAAGTCTAATACTTGTTCCCCCATATTTCTTAAAGCACACAATATCTCTGTTTTGCCACTGCCAGTCATTCCACCCAAAACAATAATTTTTTGGGGAACTGAAAATAAAGAAAGCGCCCAACGCCGAAACCCTTTATAACCGCCGATGAGTAGAGTAACATTAAATCCAGCCGTTTCTAGTAACCAACCAACCGAAGCACTGCGCATTCCACCGCGCCAACAGTGAATTATAACTTGACGATCTGGAGCTAAAGTTTTGGCATGGGCAACAAAATCAGCTAATTTCGGACCAGCGATCGCTAACCCTAGTTCTACAGCTTCATCTTTGCCTTTTTGTTTATAACAAGTTCCGACTAGGGCACGTTCTTGATTATTAAATAGAGGGAAACTAACAGCACCAGGAATATGACCTTGAGCATATTCGGCAGGACTACGAACATCGAGGATAATTCCCGGTGCTTGGAAAAATGCGTCAGGTTTGAGAGATTTTGGCATATTTAGAAAGGAAGAAGTTAGAAGGAAGAAGGAAGAAGGAAGAAGGAATAAGTATAAATTATTCAGGACTTACGCAGGTGAACCCAGAAACCTACTTTTCACGAGAAACCTGGTTTCTTTGTGTAATAAGTCCCTATTGGTATAAAATTCTATCATATTTATTCTGGGAGGGTATTATGACTGCAGGCCAACAATTACGTCAAATATTGGAACAACCAGGAACTTTGGTTCTGCCTGGGGTTTATGATTGCATTGGAGCAAAAATTGTGGAGCAGATAGGATTTTCTGCTGTCTTTACTAGCGGTTTTGGCATTTCTGGTTCTACTCTTGGTCGCCCTGATTATGGTTTTCTCACTGCTACAGAAATGCTCTACACTGTCAGGCGTATTACTGAGTCGGTAAATATTCCTTTAGTAGCTGATATTGATACTGGATATGGGAACCCGTTAAATGTGATTAGAACTGTGACTGATATTGTGAATATGGGAGTTGCCGGAATTATTTTGGAAGATCAAGAATGGCCGAAAAAATGCGGTCATTTTGAGGGTAAGCGGGTTATTCCCATGGCGGAACACATAGAGAAAATTAAAGCGGCGGTTCATGCTAGGAGTGATAGTGGTTTAGTGATTATTGCTCGGACTGATGCTCGTGCGCCATTGGGTTTGGATGAAGCTATTAAGCGGGGACGTGCTTGTGCTGAAGCTGGTGCAGATGTTATTTTTATTGAAGCACCTCAGTCCGTGGAAGATTTGCAGGCGATCGCTACTGCTTTTAAAGATGTATATTTATTTGCCAATATGATTGAGGGTGGAAAAACTCCGGTTTTATCAGGTCAGGAGTTGGCAGACATGGGTTTTAAAATAGTAGTTTATCCTTTGTCTGGATTATTTTCTGCCACTAAAGCAATGATAAATTGTTATCGTCAATTATTTGAAAATGGAACTACGGCAGGGTTGACAGATATTGTTTCATTCCAGGATTTTGAAAAGATTATTGAAGTGCCTAAATATCGAGAGTTGGAGGGGAAGTTTTCAGTTGATTAAATTATATACGGGATTCCACCTTGGTTAGGTACACCTACGCGGGCAATATCCTGCACTGGGAACATTTACAGCACTTTTGAGGATGGTGAAGTTTTGTAACATAGGCTTCGGTGTCTGTAACAAGCAGGATGCTTGTGTTACCAAATTAATATATTAATTCAATCTGGCAATTAAAATCTACACTTGATTAGATTAGATTTATTGCAGAAGTAGTTATATCAAATCCGGATAATTAGTTATTGTAGTCATTGCGACGGTCACTCCGTGGAAGGAAGCAATCTCAGGAGTTATGCGAGATTGCTTCCTATCGTCGCGGAGGACGACTTTTATACCCGATTCTATAGGATTATCGTCTTGAGGTAGGTCTTCTTCCTGACAGAGAGGGAGATCTTCCTGTAATGTACCTAGACGGAGTTTTCTGAGCTGCAATGAGGTCAGCAAAGCTAACTTGAGGTGGTCGCCGTAGTATCATCAAATCATTCTTAATAGATGCAGACTTCTGAGGTAACTCATTATTGATTTTACTTATGGCTTCAGAAAAACTAGCTTGGCTATTGCTATTGGGAAATTGAAGCTTGAGTGCATCACCTAACTTATCAGCAATTTTCGTTAACCCTTCTTGTGTCGTATCGTTATACTCTCCTGGCTTAAATTTAATTAATGTACTCGTTGAAGCATCACTATCTAGAATGCCACCTTTTTGGATAGTGATACCATTTAAACTCGTTTGGAAATGATGTTCCATAAAAGCTTTTACTGGTGCTGGAATATTAGTAGGTGGTGTAATTTTATCGTCACTTAAGAACTTCCATTGTTTTAACTCTGTTTCAACGTTGAGTCGATCTTCTGGTCTTCCCTGACCTTTGAGCCAATCTGGTAAATCATTTGTACTTTGAGGAGATACAGTCCATGTCAAACCATCCCAATCAGCAATTTTAAAATCCTCGCCGTTAGGCCCTTTGGCTCGAATCATTGTTCCTGGAGAGAGTTGAGAGTCTGCTGTAGAATAAGTTGTACGTAGCATACCTGCATAGGATTGGTTACCATCACTTTGAGTACCATATCTGGGTTGATTCTTATCAGTATTAGGTGTCAGTTCATGATAAACTCCAGGAGTAGTAAGTTCTTTTGCCATTTTTTTGAGTTCATCATTGTCATCTCTGTTGGCATCATTGGCGATCGCCTCTAGCCTTGCTTTCACTGTCGGGTCAAGAGGTATCCTAGCTTGCTTTTTAATCTCATTTGTCACTGGTGTAGTAAAATAGTAAACAAATGGCAGTGTGGCATCTCGACCATCTACAGACATTAAGTAAGGTTTAACCGTTTCTCCAGAATCATTTTGGTATTGGTAATTTAGTCCAAATTGTTCAATCGCATCTTTGGCAGATAAATTTCGTGAATACTCATTAAAGTGACTGAAACCACCCACTGTCATTGTTCCAGGGTCTGTTCTGACAAGCTTGGCAACTTCGCTTTTAGAGATGATCTTCGTAGACATTTCCACACTCGAAGCATTTTGCAAGCGAGTATAATTCTGATGAAGCAAACGAGTAACAATTTCTATATCACTATCGTTATAAGACTGTGGTTCCTTGGCACTGAGATCCTTTTGAAACTTTTCTACTAACTTGTCACTGTATTGTTGAAGCTCACTATTTGTTGGTTGACCTTTAGCCATCTTGTCGACAGTTTCAAGGGGAACTGATGGAATGTGACCATATTTATCCGCAATTTTTCGATATAGCTCAATATTTCTACTGGTTTGACCTTTCCAGCCTCGGAGTATATCAGTAAGCTTCCTAATAGTAATTGTGCCAGCAGTTTTATTATTCTTGACGTAGTCGTCCATTTTGGCAAAGAACAAAGGATTGGAATGCTGAAACAGTTCCTTTTGTTTATCGGAAAACGCCGGTACTTCTAAAGTAGCTTCTGAAAAGTCTAAATTTTGCCAACTATTGGAATCAAGCATGATTTCACGCCTAGCATTCTCATCTTTGTTTTTTCTTGTAACCTCTACCCTTTCAAAAGCCTCATCTGTGAGACTATGAATGGTTATTTTAGTAACTCTATCAGGCTCTGTCTTTTTTTTCATATTTTCACGCAGTGCAGGTAATTCTACGTTCCAGAAAACTGTGTATGCACCAATATTTCTTGGCAGAAAGACATGGACTTCACCCTTAGCATTCTCAGCAAATTCTTTAGACACGCTAGCCCAGAGATTATATTTAACGTCCCATATATAACCTATTTCCTCAGAATCTTCCTTGACAATGTTTAGTTCATCCCAAAGTTGACCAATTTGTGTTTGATTGAGAATTTGAGCATTTTCATCAGTAACTCCAGCACTTTTGAGAATTTCCTTGTTTTTAGCAGCAAATTTACCAATCCCAGCATCGCTCCACAATAGAGTTGAACCCTTAGCAGATACTTCGCCTCCAAATGCTTTAATAAAATTAGATACTTCCTGGAGAAAGGCATTAACTAAGTCTTGTCTTCCTTTTCTGCGTTTTAGAGGATTGTTACGTTCATCTCCTTCAAAGTATTTACCATAAGTTCCAATACCTTCAATTCGATTATTGTATAGAGCTGTAACAAAAGTCCGAAAGTACTCGTCAGCTTTAGTTTTATCTATACTTCCACCTGAGTGTTTTGTAACTTTATCAATAAAATCCTGCTTATATCTTTCTGTCATTCCTTCGAGAAATTTTTCCCAAGAAATAATTTGATTTTCCGGCATAATTCCTAATCTCCTAATTAAATAAAAAAAATTGCTTGATATTTTGATATTGATAAGGACACAGCAATGCTATCTCCTTTACAAGTTTACTAGAAAATAAGCTCTCAAGCTTCCCCTTTCAAGGGGATAAAAAAAGAAAATTCAGTGTTTCAAGCCTCCCTATTTCATTGAGGTACTGATAACTGATGAGACCTGTTTGCCTGTGGTTGTTCAGTTCCGTAGTTAGCCCTACATCCACAAATTAGTTAACCCGTCCTGGTCGTATTGAACCGATTCTTGTCATAGTTCCTTTTGAATTGGTCAAAATCAGAAAGATCGATTTGAGTTGTTTGAGTTGGCATGATGATTATTTCTTAAATATTTATGTGTGGTAGCAAGGACAGGACTTACGCAAAGGCACTACATAAGGGGTATTGGTGCCTTACGAAGTGCGCTAACACACCCTACAAATAGCGTCCATGCCTAAGTCCTAAAAGAAATAGATTTTCTAAGGTTGGGCTTCAAGGGGTAGATTCCTGCTAGTAATAACTGAGGCTACCCCTTGAAGCCACAGTTAGGTTGGGTTAAGAGGCAAAAGCCAACCTAAAGATGATTAGGCATCCTCTGGCAAACCATAGTATTGCGCCATGTATGCAATAATTTCTGGTGAGTGAGGCTGCAATTCTGGTAAATGCTGTTCTAAAGCATCCCGTACTGCATCGGCAAGCTGCACAAAATTATCTGTTTTATTCTTGATAAAAGGCTCTAATGTTTTAATCAGTTGCCAGTTGCTTTCAATATTCAATGCTTTTGCATCCTTAGCTAACTGAGAAGCAGCATCATCATTAAAATCTTGTAGCAAACGGCTAACAAAAGTAACTCGGTGCATAATCCGCCAGCAAGCTGGTTTTTTCTCGCTTTGCCTGGCTTCCCGTAGAGCTTGAGCATTAGGATTGTCGCTCTGCTCAATCCAGATCGGGTCTACTACTTTAGCATAAAAGTCTTCAAAGTTTTCTGCTTTCGGTTCTAGGTAGAATGTCATAAACCGATAGGCATCAACCTTGCCAGGAACTTTGATCGGATTACCCTCAGTATCATACTGGAGCAAATAATCTACATAAGTTGACTCCCAATCTTTTTGGTCTTCAGGAACTTCATACTTGTACAAGTTGTTCTGGGGATTAACCTGTACTTCAAGTCGAAAAGATTGAGAAGTTTCCGCACTTTTTGATTGAGTCATATTCAGATGACCGCCCGTGCTACCATTCAAATCAAATCCAAAAGAGCCAGCAGCAGATACATTCAAAGAAATACCGCCACCAAAATTGGTATTAAAAGAATAGTTACCACTACTCGATTCTTGCCTCACATCCATAGTATTAGTAGTTTCAGCATAGAATCCCCCGTCGGCTGTCCAGACATAGGTATTAGCAATATTACGAGTAGCAAATTTTTCTGGTAGACTTTGGTCTTTAGTCAGGGCATCAGCAAGACTGCCAAAGGTGGTGGCAGCTCCTAAACCTATTCCTCCAATAGGAATAGCCCCAGCACCACTAGCTAAAAGTCCAGCATTGGTACTCATTACATCTTTGAGAATGCTATTGGATAGAGGAGAAGCGTCATAGTTCTGATAATAATTTTTCAATTCTGCTGCTTCCCTCTCTATTTGTCGTTTCAGAGCATAGGTTTCTATGGGTTTAAAGTAGCTATATTCCCCATATTGAGTGGCTTGGGGATAATCGGGGTCAGTTTGGACGCTGCCATCGGGTTGATAACCAACTTTACCATCTAGGGTTCCCTGTTTAGTATAACGGGGGTTAATGGGGAACGAGATAATATTCCAATCCTTGGGAATATCAGGGTTGGGTTGAAAACGATAGGAAATCAGAGCTTTATTATGAGCTAAACGCAATGCAAAAACGTCGGCTGTTTCTGATTGTACCAGGGCAAACCCCTGATTATTAGGCACATACCTTTGCCCCAAGCGGGGATTGAGCAGATTATTTTTATCTTCCCAATAACCTACCGCAGTTGCCCGCATATTTCTGGTTACTGTTCGCCCGCTAGTGATTCTGCTTTCATCAGTCCAACCGCCGGAAGATTGAAACTTGCCACTACTTGAGACCTTGAATTTTACTTGAGCTTTGAAGGAAACACCAAAACCAAGGGGAGCAAGTAGAGTCCGTAGGTCTAACTCTACACCTGTAGACATTGCTGCTTCAAAGGAAGAGTCGAAACCATTTTCTTTGGAACTGGAGAAATTATAATTGACGTCTTCTGCTTCAATTAATTCTACTGTGCTAGCTTGTTTGTAAGTGTCAGTGTCTCCAAGGGATATAGGACCAACGGTCATGTTTTCACTTGGTATAGGTGGTGCGCCTTCAATGTAACCAATAATCTGAGGGTCGAACTGTACCTGAGATATCCATTCAGTAATCAAATTACCGACTTTGTAACCAGTAATTAACTGCCATTTACCATCTTTAATGTAAGTGTAGCAGCGTTTGAAGACTCCAGTTAGATTCTGTTGGCTGTCATATTGCATATCCCCGTACTCGGTAACAGCAGGACTACTATCTATCTGAGCATTGAATACAGTTTGAACTGCTGCTAAAGCTGAACGCACTTGAGGGATATCGTTACCGATCGGAGCATCAGAAAAAACAGATGTCGGTTTGTTAGCATCTACTCGCAGTATCAGATGATTTCCCATCAAACTGCTGTCTTTCAACTCATTGTCAAAAATTTCATCAAAGGTGTAATTAGCGATTAGGTCTTGCTTTTCTCCTTTGAGGCGAGTAAATACATTGTCGAGAATTTGCTCTTGAGTGCGTACGACTTTCCAAATTCGGACTTCTTCCATAATGCCATTAAAGCATTGATTGTAATCTGAAGGACCACTACCAGCTTTGTGACCACCAAGGGTGAATTGAGAACTCATCGGGTAGACCATTGAATCATTAGCATCTAATGCTTCTGTTCCTAGGACAACACCATTACTATAAAGGAGAAACTCAGAAGCTTCCATATCTGGATTTTTACACCAAGTTGCACCTTTAATTTGAGCGTGGTTGCCTCCTTTGAAATCATTAGCTAGATTGCCTTCGTTTTCTTCTAACTGCCACCAAGCAACTAAACCTTCTTCCTGTCCGGTAATATTTTGATTAATTTCACCTTTTTCTAGTGCCCGACTCCAAAGCTTGACTTCGGAAATTTTACCTAGAAAATAACTCCCACCTGTTCTGCCAATTTCTAGGGGCTGATTATTACCTTCAGGATTAACAGCAGGTTCAATTACTTGACTGCATACCAGCAAACCGTCAATATACATTTTCAGTTCTAGCCACTGAGCAGTTCCTTGACCAGTGATGAATGTTGGTTCTTGGGAGGTAGTTGCAGTATCCTGCTCTCTCAAACCTTGCTTGAGGTTTTTACCTCGTTTTTTGGAAGCAACGTAATCAGCTTTCATTGCTTTGTCAATATCACCATCCTTACTATCAATATTTTCTGGTGTTATGTCTGCTATACCTCCAGTTCCCCAGGTATCCGGGTCTGCTCCACTGTCAGTAGCTTGAGTAACTTTTTGACGAGTAACAGCAATTTTGTGAACTACATTAGTCTGAATTTTGTTAGCAGGAGACTCTAATCTATGAATCCTGCCTTGACTGTCTTCAAAGGAAAAAATCAGTTTACCTGCTTCTACTTGCAAAGTATAGGGTACACTTTCTTTTTCTAACCCATAACCGATCTGACCTTTACTGAGAATACTGCGTAAGTTGCTGTCACTCACCTGTACTACTGTTTCTATGGTTAAGTCTTCACACAGATTAAGTGCCCGGTTTTTGCCACAGTCGAGATAGTCGTTACCCATGAAATTCAGGGCATAAGACTGGTTATAACTGGCAGCCAAATGATTCCAATTATCAAGGGGGAAAACATCCTTAGTTTTGAGGTAGCGATCGCCTACTCCGGCAAAGACTTTGTAGGTACTGATAGCAGAAGCGACATTGGTAGGATTACCATGTTCTAGTAACCCCAGAGTATATTGACTATTTTTGGCTCTGTCATTATAAACTATTATTCGAGCTACAGTGCTGACTACTTTGGGTTTAACCCATGCCTCTAGAGTTAGGTTGGCAGTAGCATCCATTCGAGGTATTTCATCCTCACCTATAGCTAGATATTGACTTTGTCCATCAAAGTCTAAAGCCAAACCAGGGGGATCGGCTACCCAACGACAAGAAGGTGCCTCACCCAAACTTGTGACTGCGCCATTGGGAATTGTGCCTTCGGTTGCCTCCGAATAGACCAGAAATTGTCGCGAACTCTTTTCTTTTTGTAGATCGCTATTGTTGATTAAGGCCGGGGGAGATGACACATTTTGAGGATTACCATGTATAGTCCCATCATGGCCATTGCCACTATAGTCCCTGGCTGTACCTTTTTCAAAGTGCCAGTACCCTACTAATCCAGATTCTTGACCGCTAAGTCGGCGGTTCATATCAGCTTTGATTTCTTCTCGGGTACGAGCTTTGTTCCAAACACGAACTTCGTCAATTTGACCTTGGAAATATCTGTTAGCAGCGTCATTGGAATAACCGAAGAGTAAGCTGTCCTGCCAGTCAAAATCGGAAGAGTTTTTAGAGCCAGTTGCGACTAATTCCCCATCAATATAGATTTTTTGACCTCCGACGGAAACTCCAAACACATGGGCTACATGATGCCAAATATTATCAGCAAGATTCAAATTTGAACTAAATATAATCTCACTACCCCTCCAAATCCGAGACTTAATGTTACCACCACTCAGATACAGGTGACGATCATTACCCGTTGACCCCAAATTCCCTGCCACAACACAGAATAGCCCACAATCTGGTGAATCTGTTTTGAACCATAGTTCATGAGTCACCTCTGTTTCTGGCTCATTGAGTTCTACCCTGACATAATCACCACTACCATCCAACTCTAGCGCCGAAGATGAAGAAGATGGATCAGTAGAAGATGGATCAGTAACAGTGGCATCGGCAGCATAATCGTAAGGAATTAGATAGATAGGTGTGTCTTCCTCGGCTTCTAGGGATGCGCTGTTGATGCCAATAGTATTGGCGTTGGATTCAACTTCCGCACTAGTAGTAACCTGGGTATTGCCAATTTTCAGAATATCACCTGCTGCTAGCTGGCGGTTTGTTGTTTCTACTAGAGTAAGTTCAGTTACCGTGCCTGATGTTTCTGCTACTTGTCCTAAATAGAGAGGCTTTGCCTGTCCATTTAGAACTTTGCTAAACATCCGGGGGTCTCGCGGCACATTTTCCCAGGTTTCAGTAATCTCTGTTTCCGAGTTAGCAATAGTAACTTTACAGGTATCAGGATTATTGCCATCACTAATACTAATGGTAGCAGCGTTTGATTCAGCACCAGTTGAACGAGCGAGAAAGCTAACTTTTTTACCACCTAAATCAATGATTTTTTGAGCGCGAGCTGTTTTGGTATCGTAGTAAGCAGTAAAAAACTGTGTGCTAGTTCCTTGGAAATAAAGAGCTAGTTTACCCATCGCACTATCAAATAGCTGTGGGGTGTGGTTAGTATCGGCGAACGCTAGTAATGCCCCGGAAGCAGTCAAGCCATCAGAGTCTGTATGTAACAGAGCCATTGGTAATGATACTTGACCGTATAATTTTTCCTTTTTGCGTTCAAGTTGTTCTTGCTTGGTAATTAGGGTAGCTTGTTTTTGAGTTAGCTCTGCTGTTTTCCTCTCGAAGGAAGCTTTTTGAATTTCCAATTCAGTGATTCTTATATTTAAGTCTCTGAGACTCACCTCCACAGAGTTGATAAGATCACTGATCGGAACTCCATACATATAAGTCCAACCGTTATCCCTTTTTTCTTCCCAATACTTTAAAGCAGATTTCTGCTGCTGTTTTTCTTGATTTAATTCTTCCAACCTCCGAGTCATTTCTTCTATGGATTGAAGCTCTTCCGTAAGTCCTTGAATCTCTCGTTTCAGTTGACTAATTTCCGCTTCCAAACTCCCAACTTCAGCAAAAGAAGTCTCTATAGAATCACCATCTATATCCGTTCGATTGAGCCAATTCAAAGATAAATTATCTGGTATCTGTGCTAGTCTCCCTTCACGAGAAACAGCAAAATCTAATGCAGCAATATACTTATTAGTAGTTGTCCCCCCATTAGCATCAGTTCCACCTGTAGCCACTGCCAACATCACCCGGGCATTAGTTTTCATCGGCTTACTTTCTTGCTCATTACCAATTTGAGCATCTTCTTGCTGGAAATACTGTACCGCTGTTAAACCTGACTCAATAGTACGTCCCTCAAATGAAAAACTATCCCGACTCACCCCTGGATGATTGCCAATAAGTGCATCTGACTCTTCCCAAGTTGCACCAGAAATCGTACCGTTATTAGCATAATCAGTCTGGTCATAAACTGTAGCACCAGTATTTTCATCAAATCGCCAATAACCTACTAATCCTGTTTCCCTTCCTACCAAGCGATGATGTCTATCCTCGTTAATTTCATCACCAGTACGGGCGCGATTCCAAATTCGGACTTCATCTATACAACCATTAAAATTATCGGCATAACCTTTTGCTAGAAAAACATTTTCATTACCTGCTGTAGCAGCATCCTTAGTAATAATTTCTTCCCCTGCAAAAGCACCGTCAATGTACCACGTTAATGTCCTGCTCTGGAAATTCCTGACAATAGCAATATGAGACCATTCATCTCGTAGTAGTCCAAAATCACTCAAGATGCCTTGGAAAGTATCGGTATCCATACTGGCCTCACTAGGATTATTACCACCAGTACCATAATAATAGGATAGTTTACCATCTACTTCTAGGGTAATTGCTCCTTCACCGTTATAGGCTTTACAGAACAGACTTTGCCTGTTGGCCAAGGACAAAGGTTTGACCCACATTTCAATAGTCTGATTGCCTGTAATCTTTAATTCCGAAGGATTCCCTAAATCCACATAATTATCAGTACCATTAAAACTAAGTGCTGATTCTGCTCCACCCTTAGTATTAAGAATTGGTACTAACTCCTGATTCGTAAAGGAGTCTACTCCAGGACGACGTTGGAAAATGGCATTCTGATATTCTGCATCGGGGCTAGTATAATAGATAGTACCTTTAGTATTAAACAATCCATCACCAGCCCGTTCAATATTAAAAGAGTCAATCTTGCTAGTAGCACTGTTATAAGCAAAGACTTGCCAGCGCTGAATATTAGAGTTGTTGGGAAATAAGGTAAAATGGTTCAAGCAGAAATTGGCCAGAAGAATGCTAAATATTGAACGAGCCTTAAAA
>NZ_LGSU01001478.1 GCF_002260545.1 Hydrocoleum sp. CS-953
ATTATTGCCTGATTAAAATTTAATTTTTGGATATATTTAAAACTCAAAATCAAAAATGATTGGTATTCTCTGGATGTCTTAAAAGTTTTGAATATTAAGTTATGAAATATTTCTTCTGAGATATTCAGTTAAACTATTTTTCTCTAATTCTTAGCTCACATAAACTAACACTTTTTTAAGTATATTTCGACAAAATTAGCATAAGAAAAAAAACGGACAAAAGATGATGCAAATTTATCTAGACTATAGTGCTACAACACCAACAAGGCCAGAAGCGATCGCTCTTATGCAGCAAGTTTTTACCCAACAATGGGGTAATCCATCTAGCTTACATACATGGGGCCAAAGGTCGGCAACATTAGTGGAAAGGGCAAGAATAAAAGTAGCGAATCTTATTAATACAGTGCCAGAATCAATTATTTTTACTTCTGGGGGAACTGAAGCTGATAATATGGCAATAATGGGTGTAGCACGTTGCTATGGAAAACCTCAACATATAATTATTTCTAGTGTCGAACATTCTGCTATTTCAGAACCAGCAAGAATGTTAGAAAACTGGGGTTGGCAAGTGACAAGATTACCTGTTGATAGACAAGGAAGGGTAGATCCTCAAGAACTACAAGCTGCATTACAATCGAATACAGTTTTAGTTTCCATAATTTATGGCCAAAGTGAAGTTGGCACTCTCCAACCTATTACAGAATTAGGTAATATTTGTCGTTCTCATGGGGTTTTGTTTCATACTGATGCGGTTCAGGTGGTGGGGCGTTTACCATTAGATGTACAAACACTGCCAGTAGATTTGTTATCTTTATCTAGTCATAAAATTTATGGTCCTCAAGGTGCAGGGGCGCTTTATATAAGAAACGGTGTGGAGTTAGTCCCTTTATTGGGTGGTGGAGGCCAAGAGATGAAATTACGTTCTGGTACTCAAGCAGTGGCAGCGATCGCTGGTTTTGGTGTGGCTGCAGAATTAGCTAATGAAGAGATAGCTACAGAAACACCAAGGTTAAGTAGGTTACGCGATCGCTTATTTGCACATATGGCAGATAACCCTTATGTAATTTGTACTGGCGATCGATTATACAGATTACCTCATCATGTTAGTTTTTGTATTGTGCCTGGTGAAAATGAAATAGATGATAAGGTTACTGGTAAAACTCTAGTGCGACAATTGAACTTAGCTGGAATTGGTATTAGTGCAGGTTCAGCTTGTAATAGTGGCAAAATAGCTCCGAGTCCGATATTACTGGCAATGGGATATACTGAAGATGCTGCTATTAGGGGTATTCGTTTAACGTTGGGACGAGAAACAACGGAAGCTGATATTGATTGGACGGCGATGGTACTGAAGCAAATTTTAGCAAGACTTATGCCTAATACTAATTCTCAAAAGTTTGACTATGTATCTTTGTGATGGGGTCATTTCATTTATCAGTTACCAGTTATCAGTTATCAGTATCTTTATGCTTCAGCTAGAAGCTTGAAATACAGAATCTTCTTTTTTTTATCCTGTTATATAACATCAGATTGAATAGTTGTCCGAAGCGACGATAGTAAGCAATCTCAAGAGTTTCGCGAGATTGCTTCCTTCTTCTCCGTTCCAGTCGCAATGACTAATGACTTAAGTAGGGTTTTATGATATAGATCAGGAATTACGCACCAGACCACATATATAGCGCTTAAAACTATAGCGCTATAGTTTTTCAACTGTCATATATAGTACCTTTGCGTAAGTCCTGTAGATATTAAAATGTCTCAAGTCTCCTGCTTATAACAAAAGGTACTGATAACTGATGACTGATAACTGAATTCCCTACTCCATATTTTCAGGAAATTATAAAAATATTATATAATTTGAGTTTTAATTTTCAACAGGAACTAAGATCGACACAGAAGATTTACTAATGAGTTGTAGTCTCAAATTTAGGAGTAGATAAATTGAAAAGTCAACAACAAAGTTTACAAACATTAATATTAGCAACTGCGTTATCTGTAATATTGCTACTTGGCTTTAATTCGTTTGTAATTATTAACCCTGGTCAAGCAGGTGTTCTGAGTATTTTAGGTAAAGCTAGAGATGGAGCTTTGATAGAAGGAATTCACTTTAAACCTCCTCTTATTTCTGAAGTTGATATATATGATGTGACTGTGCAAAAGTTTGAAGTTCCTGGTCAAAGTTCTACAAAAGATTTACAACAATTATCTGCTAGTTTTGCGATTAACTTTCGTTTAGATCCATTGCAAGTAGTAAAAATTAGAAGAGAACAAGGCACTCTACAAAATTTGGTTGCTAAAGTAATTGCACCACAAACTCAAGAATCTTTTAAAATTGCTGCAGCTAGAAGAACTGTTGAAGAAGCTATTACAAAAAGAGTAGAATTAAAATCAGACTTTGATAATGCTTTGGGTTCTCGCTTGGATAAATATGGAATCATTGTGTTAGATACTAGCGTGATTGATTTAACTTTTTCTCCTGAATTTGCTAGAGCGGTTGAAGATAAGCAAATTGCTGAACAAAGAGCGCAAAGAGCAGTTTATATTGCTGAGGAAGCAGAACAAGAAGCTGAGGCAGAAATTAATCGTGCTAAGGGTAAAGCAGAAGCTCAAAAACTATTAGCTGAAACATTAAAAGCACAAGGTGGTCAGTTGGTTTTACAAAAAGAAGCTATAGAAGCTTGGAAAAAAGGTGGTTCTCAAATGCCTAAAGTTTTAATTCTTGGCAGTGAAAAGTCTCAGAATGTTCCTTTTATTTTCAATCTCAGTGATATTGATGAAAATGAATAGTTAAAAGAAGTAAGAAGGAAGAAGGAAGAAGGAAGAAGGAGGAAGGAGGAAGGAATAATTAAGTATAAGAGAGTATTCAGTTGGGAATTTAATTTGAGCTGAATACTCTCAAATTTTCTAATAGACCTTTCCGAAAATTAATTTCAAACTTTGACAATTCCTAGGCTAAAATAATGGCGAACTTCACCTCAACCAAACCTACAAATATGATTAAATTTAATCACATATCCCTTTTTGTTCAATTTTCCAATCAAGCCATTTTTTAATAACATTAAAAATGAAATTTTGTGCCTCAGACAATGACATTGGATTTTTCGGAGGTTGTTGTTTATTGCTACCATGTCTTGCTTCATAACCAATTGCATCTGGATGATTGGCAGTTTGTGTAAAATCAGAAACTGAAAATTTTTCCCTTGTCACCCATCCTTCTATTTTTTTACTTTTTTTACCGCCTACTTCATCTTTAATAATGTCGTAAATTTTGTATAGATTTATAAAATCATGTTCGTATGAAGTTAACAAATGAATAACTTTTTTCACTTGCTCATCTTCCTTTGTAAGTAACAACAAATCTTGAACATGATACTCAAAAGGTAAATACTGACCTTTGCCTTGAATTTCTACATCAATTAGAAGTCTAATTGGATCTACAATATTGCAGTGAGCTTTAAGATTGTGTTCACAAGTTTGTTTTCCAGTTTCATCAATTTCACAAACAACATCAGGTTGAAGAACAGGAAATCCTGAAAAATAAAGCATGGCAAGACCACTTATATTCTCTAGATTATCTTGACCCCACTTATATACTTGTTCCAAACTGTTCATTAATTCAAAACTTGAATGAACTAAATAATAACGACCATCTTCTTCTATCAAACTATACTCATTACATGAACTAAGAAATTTAGATAAATCTAAAAATTGAAATCCTGTAATTCTCAATAAAATTNTTCCGAAAACAGGGCAACCCAGCAAAAATCTAGATATAGCTTTTACTTTTTTCTTGAGTTTGATTACTTCAATCCTATCTAGAAAGTATACTATTAATTCTAACTTCTGACTTCAATAAAATGTTGGGTTTCGTCACCTCAACCCAACCTACAAAAAACTCTTAACTTTTGCTTTTTGAATTTTAACTTTTGAGTTGATAATGTTGGGTTTCATCACCTCAACCCAACCTACAAAAAAATCTTAACTTTTGCCTTTTGAATTTTAACTTTTGAGCTAGTAATGTTGGGTTTCGTTACCTCAACCCAACCTACAAATACTTCTTGACTTCTGACTTCTAACTTCTGACTTCAATAAAGCGTATTCCTTTGTTGATAATTTCTCCCCAAATCTCTAATAGCTTCCTGCAAATTTTCTACCTGCATACAAGTACCTCCCAAAGCACCTGCCATTGTGGTAATATGTTCTTCCATTAAGGTACCACCAATATCATTACAACCCCATTTTAATGCTTCTTTTGCTCCATCCAAACCAAGTTTAACCCAACTCGGTTGATGATTAATAATCCAATTTCCTAAGAATATTCTCGACACTGCAGTTAACAATAAAACATCCAACAAAACAGGTTGGTCTCGCCCTACCCTCCGACGCAAAGGTGCAGGTGCTTCTTGTCCGACAAAAGGTAATAAAATAAACTCCGTTATTCTTGCTGGATAATCTTTTTCAATAGCAGTTTGTTGGAGAAAACGCAACCTTTCTAAATGTAAAATTTGCTGTTCGGGAGTTTCAATATGACCGCATAACATGGTACTTGTAGTTGGCATTCCTAAACGATGTGCCGTACCAACTATTTCTAACCAAGTCGCCGTATCAATTTTTTCCGGGCAAATAACTCGCCTGACTGCATCATCCAAAACTTCGGCAGCAGTACCTGGCATCGATCCAACCCCTGTATCCCGCAAAGCAGCAATTACATATTCATAACTCACCCCATCCTCTCTAGCAATAAACTCTACTTCCTGGGGAGAAAAAGCGTGTAAATGCAAATGAGGAAACTCATTTTTAATCTCCTTTACCAGTTGCAAATAATAAGGTAAAGATTTTCCTGCAACTTTAGCTTGAAGATTTAATCCTCCCTGCATACAAATTTCTGTCGCCCCACGTTGCACCGCATCATTAGCTTTTTCTAAAATTTGACCAACATCTAACCAAAATGCACCATCATCACCCTCATCTCTACGAAATGCACAAAAACTACAATGTTGTTCGCAGATATTGGTAAAATTTATATTGCGGTTGACAACGTAAGTTACTGTATCACCTACTTGTTGTTGTCGGAGTTGGTCTGCTGTTTTCTGGATAGCGGTTATTTCTGGTGGAAGTTGAGTTAAGGTAAGTTTGCTGAAATTAGCTTCAGTAGTTGGAGATAATAATAAAAGTGCTTCTGTTGGAGACAAGTTGTCACCTTCGAGAGCGCGATTTAAAATTGTCTCTAGGTTTGTCTGTAGGTTTTGGTTTGTCATATTGAAAGTAGTCATGTTTATTTGGTAATATCAAATCTCAATAATTATAGGACTTACGCAAAGAAACCGGGTTTTTAGGATAAATCGTTGTTTTTAACAATAAACATTGAGGAAAAAACCCGGTTTCTAGGTTCGCCTGTGTAAGTCCTGAATTAGTTATTGGGTAGTCATGTATAGTAATAGTATGCAGCAAAAAGGAATACCTGGCAGTGGGAGCAAGATGCTCCCACTGCCGTGTTTCATAACAAACATTGTCGGACAATACACGATCATTAACAATGCACCACCACCAGTTATTGTAGGTCATTGCGACTGGAATGAAGTGAAAGGTTTGCGGAGCATTCCGGAACGGATAGCAATCTCATAGGTTAGACGAGATTGCTTCCTATCGTCGCAATGACAAATTATATACAAAAGGTTAAAGTAAGAAAGTTTATAGCAGTTTTCATCAAAGTAGGGGCGAATGGCCATTAGCTACGCACAACTTTCCTATCGGAATGCTCCGCAAACGTTAACGCCCCTACAGGGTTTTAATTGTGATCTGAAGTCATCTGCAGAAAATGTCTTTTTAAATAATTGCAGTGTTTTTTTAATGGGTAGAGGACTGTAGGGGCGATTCGCGTAATTAGGAGCATTCCGGAACGGAAAACACATTTTTGCCGGTGCAACGTCCCTACTGTGGTTTACCCAAATGAAAAATGCTGTAAAGGGAGCAAGATGCTCCAACTACGATTATTCTTTCCTCACTTTTTCTGGTACTCCCACTGGAGATAAACCAGCGATCGCTTTTAAATTTTGAGACCTAATTAACTCTGTAAAATTAAAATTATTCCGCCCTTCAATTTTGGCTACATTTTCAATTCCTTCTAATAAATGATTAGCTGCTTCAGGTGCTTCATAACCCCTTCTAGTTGATATTCTAATTGCCATTTCATCTGCTGCTAATTCTGTTTCTGTACTATGATTACTCTGCCAAATTCTTGTCAAACCAATTACACTTAAACCACTAGCAACTAAAATGCCAAGTGCATCAGTTTCTGCTAATTGGGACATTATTCCTACTAACCCAACTCCCAAAATAACTTGATTTATATTTGGTTTAAACCATTGAATTTCACATAACCAACTTACAGTTCTTAACATAATTAAATCTCGTTGTTCTTTGGGTAAATTCATCCATAAATCAAAATTTAGATAGATCGTCCGATCGTTTTTCCATGGTACAGGAAAGGTTGTTTTAATAATTGTAGGTTGTTCTGGTTTTCCTACTATTTTTGTCATCATTCGCCCATAAGCGGGCATAATATCTAATAAACGGCTAGTTTCAGAAAGTTCAGAACCCATATTTTTAACTCCTCCCAAAGTATTATAGCAATCAGGAATGAGATGTGAGAAAAACTGTAGGGGTTTGGTCTCCAAACCCTCGCTAAGATGGGATTTGGAGACCAAACCCCGTTAGATAAAATATTACAAATTCTCACAAATTACAACTGATTGCTATATATAAAGTTTGATAATAAATTTGCTTAAAACAAAAGTACAACAGATTCTAACTATAGCAGTTACCAAAGTGTTTAGAATATTCTTCCGCTTCTCAAATTTAGTAACAATAACAATTTAACCTCTGTACGCTGCCAATTTAACAACTTTCCCTTATCTAACTTCTGACTTCTGAGTTCAATTTATTCCTCTAGCTTTTAGATTAGCTAAATTCAAGCTAAAATTCTCATATAGTAGGTAAATTTTTCCTCTAGTTTTGAGTTAAAATCTTGACAGAAGTAAAATTATATGATAAGAGAGTAAACAATGGAAGCTTTTAATCTAACTCCTCCCCAATGGACTGAATCGGCAATTCATAGCTTTGATTTCTTCTGTCCCAAATGTGGGGCAAGTACAATGGAAGCAAAGGCAGTATGGATTAATCGACGATCGCCTGTATATACAGAAAATAGTCGTCGCAAATGGCAAGAATTTTATCATTGTCATTGTAATACCAGTTGGTGGGCTTGGAGTAGCGATCGCCCACCTTCTAAGTATGCTAGTAGTGAGCAAGATGATGATATGGGTGATTTAGATTTAGATATAGACATTTAAGTCAAAATTCTAAACTAATAATTTCGGTATTACTGAATAAAAGTATTATTTTATAGGAATCAGGAGTATTTGAGGGTTGATTTTCTGTTTACTCCTGATACTTACTTAGGGCTTGCTGAAAAAGTCTTATGGGTAAGTGTAGGAGTCAGGAGGTAGGGACGTTTTGCTGCGCAGCATTCCGGAACGGAAAACGCATTTTTGTTACGCAACGTCCGTACGGAGTCAGGAGAAGTGGGAATTATAGAGAAGGCAGGAGGAAGAATAGTAAGAGTGATTTTTCTGCCATAATCTATCCAAAATGCTCACAATTTCTGCCTTATCAACCAAAAAGCTGGTACTTTTTTCAGACCTAAAAAGGCTAAAACCTTTATCTGTAAATGCTTTGATATTTAATCAGCAAGCCCTACTTATACTTATTAATTCTGATTATATAAATGTCAAATTGGTTCGATAAAACTCAAGAATAATTGATAAAAACTATGACAAAATTAGATACTACTAATACAGAAAAATCCTTACTATTTAAGGAACTACAAACTAATTTGCGCGATCGCTGGCAAAATATAGATGTATCCGATCAGGGTGACTCGGATATTTTGGTTATCCCTTCTGTTACCTTAGATCAACGGGAGTTGGAAAAAGTACAGGGTGTTCACAACTATGAGGAACGACATCTGTTTTCCTTAATACGCTTGCGCAACCCCCGCACCCGATTAATTTATGTTACTTCTGACCCCCTACATCCTAGTATTATTGACTATTATTTACAACTGTTACCAGGAATTCCCTTTTCCCACGCTCGCGATCGCCTGCTCCTATTTGCCACTTATGATGCTTCTGCGAGACCTCTAACTGAGAAAATTTTGGAACGCCCCCGTCTCATTGAGCGGATTCGACAAGCGTTGCGTCGGGAAAAATCTTACATGGTTTGTTATAACTGTACCCCACTCGAACGAGAGTTATCTTTGCAGTTGGGTATCCCTCTGTTAGGATCGGACCCAGATTTGAGTTATTGGGGTACGAAAAGTGGCAGTAGACATATATTTGCTGAATGTAATATTCCTCATCCTGATGGTAGTGAGTTAGTTTGGAATATTGATGATTTAGCATTAGTAACAGCGCAGTTGTGGGAAAGGCAACCTCATCTCCAACGAATAGTGATTAAATTGAATGAGGGTTTTTCGGGCGAAGGTAATGCGCTGTTAGATTTGCAACCACTACAAAAAGTAGAGAAAAGTGATAGGGTGAAAGCTATAGTTAATAGTTTTGCGACACTGCGGTTTCAGTCTGTTGATGAAACGTGGGAAAATTTTCGTAAGCGTATTTTTGAGTTAGGTGCAATAGCAGAAGCTTTTATAGAGGGAGATGTAAAGCGATCGCCTAGCGTACAATGTAGAATTACCCCCAAAGGTGAAATTGAAATCACCTCCACCCATGACCAAATTTTGGGGGGACCTGATGGGCAAATTTTTCTGGGTTGTCGTTTTCCTGCTGATGAAACTTACCGATTAAATTTACAAGATTTAGGTATAAAAATAGGAAAAAGTTTAGCTGAAAAAGGTGCTTTAGATAAATTTGGAGTAGATTTTGTTGCTGTAAATAAGGGTACAAATGAATCCCAAAAATGGGATTTATTTGCGATTGAAATTAATTTGCGCCGAGGTGGTACGACTCATCCATTTATGACATTAAAGTTATTAACAAATGGAAGTTATGATTATGATACTGGTTTATTTTATAGTCAGCATGGGCGACCAAAATTTTACAAAGCTACGGATAATTTACAAAAAAGTCGTTATCGAGGTTTATTGCCTAATGATTTAATGGATATTATTGCTTTAAATAGATTACATTTTGATAGTGGTACTGAGACAGGAACGTTATTTCACATGATGGGTTGTTTATCACAATTTGGCAAATTAGGTTTAACAAGTATTGGCAATTCTCCTGAACAAGCAGAGGAAATTTATCAAAAAGTTATTGATGCTTTGGATAGTGAAACAACAGGGGATAATAATAGCTGGGGATTACCCCCAACTAATTCGATTTCTTGGAATAGTAAGATTTAATATCAAATCTGGTAGTATCGGTATAAACAAATATAGAAACCGGGTTTTTATTAAATGCCCTACTATCTAACATCTACCTTTGATAAACCCGGTTTCTTATAACACTCCAAAGGAAGCGGATTTGATTTAATTTATGTAGTTGAAACCTTGGTATTATTTTGAGCTTTAATATCTCTTCTTCCCCAAGGTTTCAAAAAGGAAATAATAAAGATAAAAATCAGACTCAAAAGTTGAATTGATGCACCAATAACTATGGCTTTAGCATCAAACATAAATAGAGGATTACTCAAAGCTTGTAATCTTTCCGTATCAGAAATAGCTGTCATTGCATTAGTCCAAGGTCCCAACCAAAATGTTCCAGAAGTAATTAATATACTGGTAAGAATCCACTTAGTAATTACCCAAGAAAATTTAAAAAATCCCCAAATTGTTAACCAGCAAAGTAAGGCTCCAGTCAGTAAAGTAATATTAGCAGCAGGAACAACTACCCAGTCATCTAATAATTTTACAATTGAGTTAATTGCGTAAAGTTCATCACCATTAGTCCTGTTAAAATTATTGATGACCATAATTAGCATAGAAAGGACAGTGCCAAACCAAACTGCTCCAGAAATAACATGAGCAGATATGAGCCAACTTTTTTGATTTCCTATTAGTCTAATTCCTGGTTTCTGATTTTTTTTCTCTTTAGGTAAGACAGACTGATTAGTCATATTTTAGTTCCTAATTGTTTCTATTTATGATAGTATTAAAATTATAGTTTAACTTAAAAATAGTATTCTGTTGTTGAATAATCTAAATATATTATCATTATAGAAGGTAGTTAAGAGTTAATTATTTATGACGTTTACTAGGCAACCTCAGCCTAAATTATTAGAACAGGAATTTCCCAGTCAAGCAATATCACTATATGATGGTTCTGCTGAATTAATTGATGGAGAAAATACCATTCGAGGTGAAGCTTTGATTCAGATTTCTTGGTATCCTTTTCCATTTGTTAGTGTGAAATTTGTATATTATGGTGAAGGTCTCAGTGATGATATAGAATTAAATTTAGATAATACAGAGCTGAAATTAGCTGAGATAAATTTAGTTCCTAGAATGAAAGTTGTAATAACAAAAGGATTAGCTGATGGAACTGGGAAAAGAGAACGTTTTGGCTATTTAAAGGAGCCTTTGATACAAGGGAGAACAGATAATTTATCATCAGTTACTTTTCAGATAGCTAATTTTTTATTTGTCAATTTTTCTAACGATAATTTTGAATATGATGACGAAGGAAATGAAACAGAAATAGAACGAGAGTTCTGGTTGCCAGACAGTTTTGGCGCTCAAGTTATCTTTGAGTATGGTGGTTGGCATATTGTTTTAGCAAGATTAGATGATCCTTTTGATTTTGAAAAAAGATTGGAAGCTGAAGGAGGATATGGGATTTCTCATATCTGCAAAATTAAACGTTTAGATAGTAAAAATTTTGATTTAAGGGAAAGCTATGAAGTTATTAATGCCTTTATTTATTACATTTCTTTTCTTAGAGGAATTTGGATAGCACCTCTTTACATTTTAGGCTTTGATGCAGAGGGAAATCAGGTATTAGAAGAATGGCGTACTCCAACTATTAAAGCTGATTCCTGGCAATCTCCTTATTATTCCTGGGGTTGGGATGAGTGTGCAGAAGTTGTTGATGCTTTCCCTGGATTTATGAAGAAGTGGCAAGATGAAACATGGCAAGAAGTAATTCAAAATTCTATTCAGTGGTATATAGAAGGCTATAAGCATACAAATGGATATAATAGTTCTATTATTTTAGTACATTCTGCTTTAGAAAAAATAGCATGGACACATTTAAACAGTAACAACTATATTAGCTCTGTTGGATTTCAAAAATTATCCTCTGACGACAAAATTAGACTGTTACTTAAAACTCTTAATATTTCTCTTATTCCAGTTAATGATAATTGGGAAATTATTAAACTAGCTAAGGCATATAATTGGGGAACTGATGAACTGGGTAGTATTAGCATAATTATGCAGGTGAGAAATTTACTGATTCATCCCAAAATAAATAAGAAAGAAAACAAAATTAAACTAACAGAAAGTATGATGGAGGAAGTTTTTGTTGTTGCTCATAACTACTTATTAAAATGCTTACTGAAACTCTTTGATTATCCTTATGGAATAGATACATATAAACACAAGCTAGACAAAACAAAACTTTTCTCAAACGACTGACTAAGAATAATATTGAACAAGGGCGAATGCCATTCGCCCCTACAGATGGGGTTTTCAAGGTGAATTTGTGTAATTCCTGGTATACTTAATTTTCACTTTATTCTCCATCAAATCTATTCAAATTAATTTATAATTTTAACTTTTAACCCTTAATTTTTCACCTAAATTATGCTCAAAAAAAACAAACCAATAATTAGTCTAATTCTCAGCTTATTTTCCCTAACTCCTACTATCGCCCCCACCTTCGCAGCGCCACCCCGTACCCCAGACCAAGAAGAAACCTGCGAAATACTCATCATCGGCGGCGGTTTGTCAGGAGCGGCAACTGCCTACGAATCACTATTAGTAGGACGCACCGTTTGTATAACAGAAATCACCGACTGGGTAGGCGGTCAAATTTCTTCCCAAGGTACCTCCGCTCTCGACGAACGCGGAACTCAACGCAGTCTCCTTTTTTATCCCCGTGGTTATCTAGAATTACGGGAACGCATTGAGGAAAAATACGGTAGACTAAACCCCGGCACTTGTTGGGTAAGTGTTTCCTGTTTTATGCCTTACGATGGTCATGGTATCCTATTTGAGATGTTAGAGGATGCTGCTGAAAAAGGCGGAGGAACATTAAAATGGTTTCCCAATACTGTTGTTAAAGAGTTAGACATTTCTAATAATCAAATTAATAGAGCGATCGCCATCCAACATCAACCAGCAGCTAACACTCCACCCATAAATACCGAACCTTTATCTCAAATTATCGAAGATGCTTACCGCTACAAAAATTCAGCAAGATTTGATAAAACCATCATTCAGTTTGTACCCCAACCATCCCCAGAAAAAACAGGTGGTGCAGACTGGTATGTTGTGGAAGCAACCGAAACCGGAGAAATTATTGGTTTGGCAGATGTTCCCTACCGTCTCGGTATCGATCCTCAAACTTATGTTGACCCCTCATCCCCTGTTGACAGGAGAGACTCCTACTGTACTCAAGGTTTTACCTACACCTTCGCGATGGAGGCGACCGAAACACCTCAAATTCATGTGGAACCCCCATTTTATTCTAAGTATGCTCCCTATTATAGTTATGAATTATCGAGATTAGCTAATTTCAACTTAGTTTTCAGCNCGGTATCGATCCTCAAACTTATGTTGACCCCTCATCCCCTGTTGACAGGAGAGACTCCTACTGTACTCAAGGTTTTACCTACACCTTCGCGATGGAGGCGACCGAAACACCTCAAATTCATGTGGAACCCCCATTTTATTCTAAGTATGCTCCCTATTATAGTTATGAATTATCGAGATTAGCTAATTTCAACTTAGTTTTCAGCTATCGGCAAATTTGGTCGATGCAACCAGATGCACCCCAACCAGCTAACTACAGAGAACGAACAATTTTTCCCGGTGATATTTCCATGCAAAATTGGACTTGGGGTAATGACTACCGCCCTGGAAACCGTGACGATAACTTAATTTACAGTCGCCAACAACTGCAAGCTACAGGCCAACTGCAACCGGGAGGTTGGATGGGCGGTTTGCGTGCCGAAACTCTCCGTCGAGGTGAGGAAAATGCTCTCGGTTATTTTCATTGGTTAGTTGAGGGTACCACTGACTCTCAGTTAGGAGAAGGAGTGAAGAAAAAATATCCAAATCATCTTTTATTGACTGGGTTTGATGCGCCAATGGGAACAGCTCACGGGTTGTCAAAATATCCTTATATGCGAGAGGGGCGACGCATTATTGGTCGTGTCGGGAAAACTCACCCAAGAGGTTTTACAGTAGGAGAAGTTGATATTGCTAAAAAGAATTTTCGGGATAATTTTTATCTCCAAAATTTACCCCCAGATATGTTGCATTATTTGTGGGGAAGTGTAGCTGCTTTTGTACCTCCAGATGCACAAATTAATTCAATGAAAGAAATGCCTCAACGAGCAAGGGCAACGATTTTTCCTGATAGTGTGGGAATTGGTCATTATGCTATAGATTTTCATCCTTGCATGACAAAAAGTCCGGCAGAAGCACCAGGCAATACTGAACGAGCAGGTATTAGGCGAGGTCAGGGTTCTGCCTATCCTTTTCAAATTCCTTTACGAGCAATGATCCCTCAAAAAATTGATAATTTATTAGTAGCTGGAAAGAGTATTGCGACAAGTTATATTGCTGCTGCTGCTTATCGAGTTCATTCTTTTGAATGGTCTGCTGGAGCTGCTGCTGGTACAACAATTGATTTTGCTTTAAAAAGGGGTATTTTTCCTTATGAATTAATTGATGATATGCCTTCTAAAGAATGGGAATTAGAAATATTACAGAGTCGNAATTGATAATTTATTAGTAGCTGGAAAGAGTATTGCGACAAGTTATATTGCTGCTGCTGCTTATCGAGTTCATTCTTTTGAATGGTCTGCTGGAGCTGCTGCTGGTACAACAATTGATTTTGCTTTAAAAAGGGGTATTTTTCCTTATGAATTAATTGATGATATGCCTTCTAAAGAATGGGAATTAGAAATATTACAGAGTCGTTTGCAGGAAAATGGCAATCCCACAGCTTTTCCTGAAACTTCTATTTTTAATAATACTTGGAATGAGTGGAAATAGAATTGAAGTAGCACTCAGCTATCAGCTATCAGCACTCAGCTTCTCAAGGTGTGTAATGGTGGTTTTAATCCACCATTAAAAAGATGAGGTATTTGTGTTGGGTGGGAAATATATTAGAAGTCAAATGCTTCAGCTATTCTATAGCAATCCTGAATAGGTTGTAAGATTTTACCGTAGGGGTTTGGTCTCCAAACCCACACAAGGGGTTTGGTCTCCAAACCCACACAAGGGATTTGGAAACCAAACCCCTACCATTTTTTCTCACAAATTAACCACAGATGATATAAGTCTTAATAGTCATGGCAACTGCTCTAATATTCTATCCACTTAAAAATTTATACGGTTCAGGTTTAGACCAATAGACCTCTGAAAAAATTAATCTCTAGAATAAATTTAATAAAGAGTTTTTAGGAGAGGTTAAGATAGGCTTCAGCATTAATTTTTGCTTCCTGTTCCCTACTATATACTCCCCTAAAATTTTTATTAACTCAAGTTGCAAATTTCTGTATTTAGACTTTTTTTGAAGTATATCTGACTTAAAAACCTAAAGTGTTGCAACTTGAACTAAGGAAACTAACTTAGGCTTAGATGTGCTAGAAACAAAACTATCATAGTTATATNCTAAAATTTTTATTAACTCAAGTTGCAAATTTCTGTATTTAGACTTTTTTTGAAGTATATCTGACTTAAAAACCTAAAGTGTTGCAACTTGAACTAAGGAAACTAACTTAGGCTTAGATGTGCTAGAAACAAAACTATCATAGTTATATCTATATCTTGGTTTTTTAATGGCGACAGAAAATGTGTGATTACAAGTTCTATTAATTGAAACTTGTCTAAATTTAGAAATTTTGCATTTAGTTTGTAACATTTTTCTACCTAATAAATATTGATTACAATTACCTATCAATCCTAAGCTTTAGCTTTTTTGTTTCCCTGAAATTACTCTAGTATTAATAAACCTAACATCTCTTAGTTAAATTTTTAATAAATTCAGGTTAAGATTCATTCATTAATTAATAATGGATAATGAATAATGGATAATTACCTCTTTAACAATTGATTGTGGATAATGAATAGTATTTCCCAGTAAGGGTGAGGTAAGCTGCTGTAGATCCCCCCTAGCCCCCCTTGAAAAAGGGGGGAACCGGAAGTCCCCCTTTTTAAGGGGGATTTAGGGGTATCGTTGATGTACCTCACGCCCGGTGAAAAGCGCTATATAGCAGTTATTGTCTTTACAAGATAAACAAAAAAAATCCTTTTAGCCAATTCTCTTATTTGTATAAAAAAGGTAATTAATAATTATTAATAATTAATTATTTAATGAGGCATTTGAGTCGGCAAAGTAATAGTAAATTCTGTTCCATGTTCAGAATTAGAAATTACTTCAATTTTTCCACCATGTTGTTTAATAATCTGGTAGCAATTTGTTAGTCCTAAACCTGTACCCTGACCAACAGGTTTTGTTGTAAAAAATGGGTCAAATAATTTGTCTAAAATATTCGCTGGTATTACCGGACCGTTATTCCAAAAACTTACTTTTACTCGGTCGATATCTATTTTTTCAGTCTGAATTTTGAGAGTAGGAACAAAATCTATTTGACTTACTTGCAATTGAAATTCTGGTTCGTTAATGGCATCAATAGCATTACCAAGTATATCTATAAATACTTGATTTATATTGGCTGGATAGCACTCAACTAAAGATAAATCTCCATAGTTTTTAATTAATTTGATTGAGTCAAGTTTATGATTTAAAATTACCAGAGTATTTTCAATACCTTGATTAAGATTAATAGATTTAACATCTGACTCATCCAAGTGAGAAAAATTTCTTAAAGACTTAACAATTTGTCGAACCCTTTCTGCACCATTGTTCATAGAAGATAAAATTTTCCACAAATCTTGAGTTAAAAAATCTAAGTCAATTTCTTCTAGATAATCTTCAATTTCTGGGTTGACTTGAGGATAATGTTGCTGATATAAATCTACTAACTCTAATAAACTCTCAGCATATTCTTCAACATACCTAGTATTGCCATAAATAAAGTTAATTGGATTATTAATTTCATGGGCAACTCCAGCAACCATTTTCCCTAAACTAGACATTTTTTCTGTTCGGATAAGTTGAGATTGAGTTTCTTGAAGTTGCTCTAGTGTTTTAGTCAGTTCAATAGTCCGTTCTTCCACGCGATTTTCTAAAGTTTTTTGAGACATTTCTAGCTGATGAGTATATTCTCCTACCCACAAAATAAGTTTATTTAAAGAAATAGCTAATAACCCAACTTCATCTTTTGTATTCACAGTAGCTTGTAGGTGAAAATTAGATTCTTTAGTAACTCTTCGAGCAACTTCAGTCACTTGTTTTAAAGGATTAGCAATTACATTACTGATGTAAATTGCTAAAAATGTTGCCGTACCAACGGAAATAAGAATACTAATAAAAATAATTCTTCTTTGTAACTTAATTACCTCATTAAAACTAGAGTGAGCTTGAAAATATTGCTCATCTGCTAGTTTGATAATAGAGATTAGTTTTCCCGATAAACGCTCCAATTTTAGATCTATTTGAGTAGCTTCCCTGTCAGTTAATGAAACAATAATTGCCTGTTGCGCTTGAGGCACTTCCTCTGGTTTTAAATTAGGTGGGTCAATTTTTTTCCATAGGGATTTAATTCGATTTACATAATCGTTTGTGACTGTTGTATAAGATTCTAATAGTTCTTGATATTCCCTAATTTCTACAGCTAAATCATTAGGATTAGTATCTATAAAAATAGCAATTTCTTCTAAATTTTTCCTGACTCTACTAACATATCCTAAAAATTTTGCTTTCTCAAAATCAAACCAAATATTTCTAGTTAATGTTGGAACTAAATTTTGAGGATGGGAAGTCATCCCCAACACAGATTTTTCCAAATCATTTAGAATTTTACTTTGTTTGTCTGCAATATTTAATGTTTTTAGCGCCTGCTTTTCATAATATTCCGAAATTATTAACCCTATAGTAATTCCAATTACTGCAACGCCAATCGCTATGGCATAGCTATAACCAAATTTTTGAGCAATACTCAGACGCTTTAATACATTACTTATCCTATTAATCTTAAATTTGCATAGCAGTTTCCAAATTCTATTTTTATTTGGCTGTGGCATCTTATTTATTAGAGAAGAATTAACTTCTATATATTGGGAATAGTCATTTTCTTCAGATTGCATAAAAACTTGTATTTTTATTAGCTATTTTACTTTCAGCAACTAGGGGCAGGTTTTGAGGATTAAATCGCTGTTATATTAAGGCTTTTGTATAAACCCGCCCCTA